>NZ_JBHUWC010000018.1:0-38386 GCF_042670225.1 Isoptericola sp. NPDC057191
CGCCAGGCCCGGCCAGCCTCGCGACACGTCCCACCCGACCCGCCCGCGTCGCTCCGCCGCGTTCGCTCGTGGCGGGTCCTCCTCGTGGTGGGAGAAGGCTGGGCGTGATCTGTGTCCCGTGCGGGGCCGTCGTCGCGCCTGCGCGGGGGTGTCCGCGGTGCGTGAGATGGTGACCGCGTGCGAGTGCTGGGGGTGGATCCGGGGCTGACCCGGTGCGGGGTCGGCGTCGTCGACTCGTTGCCGGGACGCAGGGCCCGGATGGTCGACGTCGGGGTCGTGCGCAGCGAGCCCGAGCTGAGCGTGGACCTGCGCCTGCTCTGTATCGCGCAGGGGCTCGACGAGTGGCTCGAGCGGACGGTGCCCGACGTCGTGGCCGTGGAGCGCGTGTTCGCCCAGAACAACCGCAGCACCGTCATGGGCACCGCGCAGGTGGCCGGGCTCGCGATGGTCGCCGCCGCGAAGCGGGGCGTGCCCGTCGCGATGCACACCCCCAGCGAGGTCAAGGCTGCCGTCACCGGTTCCGGCCGCGCCGGCAAGGAGCAGGTGCAGCGGATGATCGCGCGCATCCTCGGCCTGGAGGAGCTGCCCCGCCCGGCCGACGCCGCGGACGCCCTCGCCCTCGCCGTGACCCACCTCTGGCGTCCCTCAGGGGCGCTGCAGGGTGGCGAGCGGAACGAGCTCACCCCCGCGCAGCGTGCCTGGGCGGCAGCGGAGCGCACCGCCCGCACCACCTCGCACCGCGGCGCACCGTCCCGCACCACCCGCTGACTACGGCCCCGCCCGGGGAGGACGCGCGGTCCTGCCCGTGTCGCCGCCCGGAGTGTCGGGCCCGGTTGTTACAGTGACGCCTCGTACGGGTGTTCGACGCACGGCCAGCTCGATGGAAGGACCTCGGTGATCGCCTCCCTGACCGGCACAGTCACGCACGTGACGCTGGAGCGGGCCGTGCTCGACGTGGGCGGGGTCGGGTACCTCGTCCACGCCACCCCGGGCACCCTCGCCGGACTACGGGTGGGGGAGCGCGCGCAGCTGCACACCACGCTCGTCGTCCGGGAGGACTCGATGACCGTGTTCGGGTTCGCGGAGGCGGACGAGCGCGAGGTGTTCGAGACGGCGCAGTCGGTGTCCGGGGTCGGCCCGCGCATCGCCCTGGCGATGCTCGCCGTGCTCACCCCCGACGCCCTGCGGCGCGCCGTCGCGACCGAGGACCTCGCCGCGCTGCGCCGGGTGCCCGGCGTCGGACCGAAGAGTGCGCAGCGCCTCGTGCTGGAGCTGTCGGGCAAGCTCGGTGCCCCGGCCGCGGCCGGACCCGGCGACGTCGTCCAGGACGAGGCGCCCGTCGCGAGCGGGGACCCCGCGCGCGACCAGGTGGTCGACGCGCTGGTCGGCCTGGGCTGGGCGGCGAAGGTCGCCCAGGACACGGTCGAGCGCGTCCTCGCGGACCGCGCCGACGACGGCCCGCTGGACGTCGCGGCCACGCTGCGGGCGGCCCTTCGCTCCCTCGGCGGACGACGTGGCTGACCCCTCGGAGCCGGAGTACGGCGGAGAGCGCCTCGTCACGTCCTCGGCCGACGACGTCGAGCGGGCGGCCGAGGCGGCCCTGCGGCCCAAGAAGCTCGACGAGTTCGTCGGTCAGCGCGTCGTGCGCGACCAGCTCTCCCTGGTGCTCCAGGCGGCCCTGGCGCGCGGAGCCGCCCCCGACCACGTGCTCCTGTCCGGGCCGCCCGGGCTGGGCAAGACCACGCTGGCCATGATCATCGCGGCGGAGCTCGGCACCTCGCTGCGCGTCACCAGCGGCCCGGCGATCCAGCACGCGGGCGACCTGGCGGCCGTCCTCTCCTCGCTCGAGGAGGGTGAGGTCCTCTTCATCGACGAGATCCACCGCCTCGCGCGCCCTGCGGAGGAGCTGCTGTACGTGGCGATGGAGGACTTCCGTGTCGACGTCGTCGTCGGCAAGGGCGCCGGCGCCAGCGCCATCCCGCTCGCGCTGCCGCCGTTCACGGTGGTGGGAGCCACCACGCGCTCCGGCCTGCTGCCCGCGCCGCTGCGCGACCGGTTCGGTTTCACCGGACACCTCGACTTCTACGACGCCGCGGAGCTGGAGCGTGTCATCCTGCGCTCGGCCGGGCTGCTCGGCGTCGACCTGCAGCACGCGGCCGCGCACGAGATCGCCGGCCGGTCACGCGGCACCCCCCGCATCGCGAACCGGCTGCTGCGTCGCGTCCGCGACTGGGCGCAGGTGCGCGGCGACGGCCTCCTGGACCTGCGGGCCGCGCGAGCCGCCCTCGAGGTGTACGAGGTCGACCCGATCGGGCTCGACCGCCTCGACCGCGCCGTGCTGGACGCCGTGTGCCGCAGGTTTGGCGGGGGGCCGGTCGGCCTGGGCACCCTGGCGATGACCGTCGGCGAGGAGCCGGACACGGTCGAGACCGTCGCCGAGCCCTACCTGGTGCGCGAAGGGCTGCTGGGTCGTACCCCGCGCGGCCGCGTCGCCACCCCGGCCGCGTGGGAGCACCTCGGCCTCGAGCCCCCGCCCGGGGCGTGGGGCGCCCCGCTGGGGGGCACGCTGTTCGACGACGCCGCCGGGGGCGGCGAGCAGAGCACCTAGACTGGTGGTGCCCGGCCGCCGACGGTCCGGGCCGGAACTCGACGGGTGCCGTGCTCGTTGGGGCCCGTACGCACAGGTTCATGGGCAGACCTGGACCTGTGCCCGGCGCGCCGACCGGCGCGCCTCGACGCCCGCTGTCGAGCAGCGACCGCCGGGCAGCGACAGACAAGGACGCTCCGTGGACTTCTCCATCATCATTCTCTTCGTGGTCCTCGCCGGCCTCATGTTCTTCATGAGCTCGCGGTCGCGGAAGCAGCAGCGTGCGCAGCAGGAGTTCCGGTCGCAGCTCGCGCCGGGCCAGGAGGTCATGACCGGGTCCGGCCTCTTCGGCACGGTGGTGGAGATCGACGAGGCGAACGACACCGTCACCATCGAGTCGACCCCGGGCATGCAGACCCGCTGGCTCCGTGCCGCGATCGCGAAGCGCGTCGACGCGCCGGTCGAGGAGACCGCCGACGAGGCGGCCGAGACCGACGTCACAACCGACTCCGCCGCGACCGGTACGATCACCTCCGGCGACGGTCACATCGACGTCCCCGACGACCTGTCGAGCCTGGACACCGCGCAGCGGGAGTACCGGGAGCGCCAGCGTCGTGACGAGGGCGAGGCCGGCGGCAGCACGAAGTGACAGCAACAGCGACATGGGACGGCGGGCGCTCGCGCCCGGCGGCCTGACGACGCGCCGGTCGGGGTGATCCCGGCCGGCGCCCTCACGCGCCGGCTTCCCGGCGGCGCGCAGACGGGAAGAGACAGAAGTTGGCGAACTCACGCACGAAGCGGTCGCGTCCGGCGCGCACCCTCGTGGTCTTCACGATCCTGACGATCGTCCTGCCGTTCCTCGCGCTCGGGGCCGGCGTCTTCTGGGACGCCAAGTCCGACACCAACCCGGACGGTGCGAGCTTCGCGCCGGGCCTGGCGCTCGACCTGCAGGGCGGCACGCAGCTGATCCTCTCGGCGAACACCACCGACGGGTCCGAGGTCACGTCGGAGACGATCGACGAGTCGATCAACGTCATCCGGCAGCGCATCGACTCCTCGGGCGTCTCCGAGGCGGAGATCACCGCGCAGGGGTCTCAGAACATCGTCGTCGGCATCCCCGGCGAGGTGTCGCAGGAGACCATCGACCTGATCTCGCAGCCCGCCCAGATGCGCTTCCGCCCGGTGCTGACCTACGCCGCCGGGACGCCGACGCCGGAGCCGTCCGCCTCGCCGAGCGAGGACGCGGCCAAGGACGGCGCGACGTCCGACGACGCTGCCAAGGACGACGCCACCAAGGACGACGCGACCGCTGACGAGAGCACGGACACGACCCCGAGCGGCAAGGGCGCCGGTGCGGCGGTCACGCTGCCCGCGGACCTCGCGGCGGACACCGACCCGACGGCCACCCCGACCGCGACGGCGACCGCCAAGGCGGCCGACGGTGCGTCTTCGGACCCCTCGCCGTCGTCGACGCCGGCCGAGGGCGACACCGCCGCGTCCGACCCGAGCGACCTCGCGCAGATCACGCCGGAGATCCAGTCGCAGTTCGAGAAGCTCGACTGCACCGACCCGGACAACCTCAAGGGCGGCGGCGGGGACGACCCCGACAAGCCCCTGGTGACCTGTGGCGAGGACGGCACGGTCAAGTACATCCTCGGCCCGATGGAGGTGGACGGCGTCCACATCTCGTCGGCCAGCTCCGGTCTGGTCCCGGGCCCGAACGGCACCACCACCAACGAGTGGGGCGTCTTCCTCAACTTCGACTCCGAGGGCACCAAGGAGTTCCGCGAGACCACCACGCGTCTCTCGGGCCTCGAGCAGCCGCGCAACCAGTTCGCGATCGTGCTCGACGGCCTGGTCGTCTCGGCCCCGTCGGTGAGCAACGCGATCACGGACGGGCGGGCGCAGATCTCGGGAAGTTTCACGCGCGACTCCGCGGCGACCCTCGCCAACCAGCTCAGCTTCGGCGCCCTGCCGGTGCAGTACACGGTGGAGAGCCAGGAGGTCATCTCCGCGACCCTCGGCTCCGAGCAGCTGCGCAACGGCCTCATCGCGGGCCTCATCGGCCTCGCGCTCGTCGTCGTGTACTCGCTGCTGCAGTACCGGACGCTGGGACTGCTCACGGTGGCGTCGCTCGTCGTCGCCGGTGTGATCACCTACCTGTCGATCGCGCTGCTCTCGTGGGGGATGGGTTATCGACTCTCCCTAGCGGGCGTCGCGGGCCTGATCGTGGCGATCGGCTTCACCGCGGACTCGTTCATCGTGTACTTCGAACGCATCCGCGACGAGCTGCGTGACGGGAGAACTCTGGCCTACGCCGTCCAGCGCGGCTGGTCCCGTGCGCGCCGCACGGTGCTCGCGGCGAAGGCCGTCAACCTCATCTCGGCCGTCATCCTGTACTTCCTCGCCGTCGGCGGCGTGCAGGGCTTCGCGTTCACGCTGGGTCTGACGACGATCATCGACGTCGCGGTCGTCTTCTGGTTCACGCACCCGATGATGGAGGTCATCACCAAGATCCCGTTCTTCCGGGACGGTCACCTCTGGTCGGGCCTGTCGCCCGAGCGGCTGCGCGCGGGCTCCGGCCCGCGGTACGTGGGCGCCGGCAAGGTCCGCGCGGCGCAGCCGGCCGTGGCCGGCGACGTCCCGACGGCCGAGGCTCCCGCGGACGCGCCGATCCCGGCGGAGACGGGGGCGCCTGCGGCGGCCACCACGCCGGAGCCCGTGCACAGCGGAGCGCGGCAGGCTGCCGCTCCGGCGACGGACGCCTCCGGGCGCCGCCTGACGATCGCGGAACGCCGCGCCGCCGAGCGGCGCGCGGCGGCCCAGGAGTCGGATCCCGGGGACGACGCGGGACCAGATGACGGCACGTCGCCCACGGCGACCGGCGAGAACTCGTCCGGAACGAATGAGGAGAGCCGCTGATGGCCGGCATGAACTTCGCCCAGTGGGGCAACGACCTCTACACGGGTCGCCGGTCGTACCCGATCGTCCAGCGCCGGGCGCGCTGGTTCACGGTCGCCGGCGTGCTCGCGATCGCCTCGATCGCCGTGATCCTCATCAAGGGGCTCACCCTGGGCATCGACTTCCGGGGCGGCACCGAGTTCACGGTGAACGACGCCTCGTCGACCGAGCAGCAGATCGCGATCGACGTGGTGCACCAGGTGCTGCCGGACGAGGAGCCCCGCGTCGCGATCGTGGGCGGCTCGTCGGTCCGCGTGCAGACCGAGGAGGTGACGACCGAGCAGGAGTCGCAGATCGTCACCGATCTCGCGTCGGCCTACGACGTCGACGAGTCGGCGGTCACGACGTCCTTCGTCGGCCCGACCTGGGGGGCGGGCGTCTCGACGCGTGCCCTGTGGGGCACGGTCGTCTTCGTCCTGGCGGCCGCCCTGTTCATGGCCGTGTACTTCCGCGCCTGGCGGATGTCCGTGGCGGCGATCGTGGCGATGCTCGGCGACCTGCTCATCTCGGCCGGCGTCTACGCGGCGATCGGCTGGGAGGTCACGCCGTCCACGATCATCGGCTTCCTGACGATCCTCGGCTTCTCGCTGTACGACAAGATGGTCGTCTTCGACAAGGTCCGCGAGAACACGGCCGACGTGCTCACGCAGACCCGGAGCACCTACGCCGAGCGCGCGAACCTTGCGGTCAACCAGACGCTGGTCCGGTCGATCAACACGTCCGTCGTGGCCCTGCTGCCCGTGGCGAGCATCCTGTTCGTCGGCGCGTTCCTGCTGGGTGCGGGCACGCTGCGCGACCTGTCGCTGTCCCTGTTCGTCGGCATCGCCGTCGGCGCGGCGTCGTCGCTGTTCCTCGCCACCCCGCTCGACGTCGCGCTGCGTGAGCGCGAGCCGCGCATCGCCGCGCACACGAAGGCGGTGCTCGAGGCCCGAGCCGGCCTGGTCGCCGAGGGCGGCCACGAGGCCGAGGTCGATGCCTACACGACCGGCTCGGCCCAGCTCGTGCCGGGGCAGCACCAGGGCAACCAGGCCCAGCCGCGCCGCAAGCGCGCGCGCTGAGGCGGGGGAAGGCCAGGATGACGGATTCCGCGACCGGCGCAGGCCGGCCCGACGACATCGTGCTCGACGGGCTGCGGGGGCTGGGCTCGGGACGCGCCGCGGAGATCCGCGCGCTGATCCGGGACGTGCCCGACTACCCGCACCCGCCCGTGGTGTTCCGGGACATCACCCCGTTGCTCGCGGACGGCCGGGCGCTGGCGGACGTCGTGGAGGCGTTCGCGCACCTGGTCGACGCGGACGGCGGCGTCGACGTCGTCGCGGGCATGGAGGCGCGTGGCTTCCTGCTGGGGGCGCCGCTCGCGACACGTCTCGGCGTGGGCTTCCTGCCGCTGCGCAAGGCGGGCAAGCTGCCGCCGCCGGTGGAGCGCGTGTCGTACGAGCTCGAGTACGGCTCGGCGTCCATCGAGCTGCGCACGGGAACACTCGAGACGGGTGCGCGTGTTCTTCTCGTCGACGACGTGCTCGCCACCGGCGGCACGGCGCGCGCGGCCGCCGAGCTGGTGGAGCGCTCGGGCGGTCAGGTGGTCGCCCTCGCGTTCCTGCTCGAGCTCGCCGGCCTGGGAGGACGCGACCGGCTGCCGGGCCGGACGGTCGAGGCTCTGCTGCGCGTGGAGTCGTAGACTTGCCGTCCCGGCCGTCGGTAACCCCGCGGTGGTTGCGGAAGGAGGCGCAGATGAGCGACGAGACGAAGGTCGCGCGCGCCGCTGCCGCGCCACAGGGGTCGGCGTCGCAGAGCGGCGCCTCCTCGAACCGCGGCGCGGGCTCGGGGCTGCGCGTGCGCAACCGCCTGGTGCGGCTCGGCGTACGCGGTGCCCCGCCCACCACGCCCGCCCTGGAGCCGGTGCTCCAGGCCGTGCGGACCAACCACCCGAAGTCGGACCTGTCCGTGCTGGAGCGTGCCTACGCGACGGCTGAGCGGTGTCACCGGGGCCAGGAGCGCAAGTCTGGCGACCCGTACATCACGCACCCGGTCGCCGTGGCGACGATCCTCGCCGAGCTCGGTTTCGACGGCGCGACCCTCGCGGCCGCGCTGCTGCACGACACGGTCGAGGACACCGACTACGGTCTCGACGAGCTGACACGCGAGTACGGCGAGGAGATCGCCATGCTCGTCGACGGCGTCACCAAGCTGGACAAGGTGAAGTACGGCGACGCCGCCCAGGCCGAGACCGTGCGCAAGATGGTCGTGGCGATGGCCAAGGACATCCGCGTGCTGGTCATCAAGCTCGCCGACCGGCTGCACAACGCCCGGACGTGGAAGTACGTCTCCGGCTCGTCGGCACAGCGCAAGGCGCGCGAGACGCTGGAGATCTACGCGCCCCTGGCCCACCGGCTGGGCATGAACACCATCAAGTGGGAGCTGGAGGACCTGTCCTTCCAGACCCTCTACCCGAAGGTGTACGACGAGATCGTGCACCTGGTGGCCGAGCGCGCCCCCGCTCGCGAGGAGTACCTGTCGGTCGTGCGCGAGCAGATCTCCGCCGACCTGCGCAGCGCGAAGATCAAGGCCACCGTCACGGGGCGGCCCAAGCACTACTACTCGATCTACCAGAAGATGATCGTGCGCGGGCACGACTTCGCGGAGATCTACGACCTCGTCGGCACGCGCGTCCTCGTGGACACGGTGCGGGACTGCTACGCGGTGCTCGGCGCGCTCCACGCGCGCTGGAACCCGGTCCCGGGCCGCTTCAAGGACTACATCGCGATGCCGAAGTTCAACCTGTACCAGTCGCTGCACACGACGGTCGTGGGCCCGGGCGGCAAGCCGGTCGAGATCCAGATCCGCACGCACGACATGCACCGCCGCGCGGAGTACGGCGTCGCGGCGCACTGGAAGTACAAGCAGATGGCGGCCGGGGTCAAGACCGGCGCGACCGACGACCCGCGCGCCAACGACATGGCGTGGCTGCGCCAGCTCGTGGACTGGCAGCGCGAGACCGCGGACCCGAGCGAGTTCCTCGACTCCTTGCGCTACGAGATCGGTGGCGCGGAGGTGTACGTCTTCACGCCGAAGGGCGAGGTGATGGCGTTGCCCGCCGACGCCACGCCCGTCGACTTCGCCTACTCGGTGCACACCGAGGTCGGGCACCGCACGATGGGCGCGCGTGTCAACGGCCGGCTCGTCCCGCTCGACTCGACGCTGCAGAACGGCGACACGGTCGACATCCTCACCTCCAAGGCGGAGTCCGCCGGGCCGTCGCGCGACTGGCTCGCCTTCGTGAAGTCGGCGCGCGCCCGCAACAAGATCCGCCAGTGGTTCACCAAGGAGCGGCGCGAGGAGGCGATCGAGCAGGGCAAGGACGCCATCACGAAGGCGATGCGCAAGCAGAACCTGCCGATCCAGCGTCTCCTCAGCCACGAGGCGCTCGTGGGTCTGGCGAACGACATGCGCTACGCCGACGTGTCCGCCCTGTACGCGGCCGTCGGTGAGGGGCACGCCTCGGCGCCGCACGTCGTGGACATGCTGGTCAAGTCCTTGGGCGGCGAGGAGGGTACCGAGGAGGACGCGGCCGAGGTCGCGCGCCCCGGGCGGCCCACACGGCGCGGCCGGACGGGCGACCCCGGCGTGGTGGTCAAGGGCGTCGACGACATCTGGGTGAAGCTGGCCAAGTGCTGCACCCCGGTGCCGGGGGACGCCATCGTCGGCTTCGTGACCCGCGGCGCGGGCGTGAGCGTGCACCGTGCGGACTGCGCCAACGCCGAGCAGCTGACGAAGGCCCAGCCGGAGCGCATGGTCGACGTGAGCTGGACGACCGGCGCCAACACGATGTTCCTGGTGCAGATCCAGGTCGAGGCGCTCGATCGCTCCCGGCTGCTCTCCGACGTCACGAAGGTGCTGTCGGACTACCACGTCAACATCCTGTCGGCCACCGTCACCACCTCGACCGACCGGATCGCGCTGTCGAAGTTCGTCTTCGAGATGGCCGAGCCCGGGCACCTCCAGCAGGTGCTCACCGCGGTGCGCAAGGTGGACGGCGTGTTCGACGTCTACCGCATCACGGGGACGAAGGCGGCCGAGGTGCATCAGGCGCAGGATTCGGCGAACAGCTGAGCGCGACAGCGGTCGCGGGTCGTTCGGTGACTGGTGATATCGACCTCTTTGCTGCTGCAATTCGACACTGAAATACGTGCCGACATTCCTCCTAGGTACGCGCCCGCCGTCTGGCAGAGTTGCTCGTGTTCGGGTGACTGACTGTCGGATGACCTCCGTCGAGCACCTCTCAGTCAAGCCCGATAGCGCCTGCCTGATGTCGTGACGGAGGATCGATGAGACCGCCTTTTACCCCGGGCGACGGGGTGCATGAAGAGATCGTGCTCGCGTCTCGCATCCAGAGCACGCCGTTTCGGCGCTGGCAGCGACGCGTGAAAGTGGCGGGTGTCGCTCTGCTGGTGGGATCGTCTGCGTGCTGCATCGTGCTCGCGGTCTTGGCGAACCTGTGATCACTGCAGGGGTCGAGTGCGTCTAGCGCAGGGTGCTTCCCGCGAGTTGCCGATCACCAGCCTTCTTGCGGTGTCGGCGGTAACGTCGGGGCATGACGCTGCCGCTCGAGCCGCCGGTGCTGCCCATGCTCGCCAAGTCGGTGCCGGACGTGCCGGACCAGACCGAGGACGGCGCCGGATGGGTCTACGAGCCGAAGTGGGACGGCTTCCGCGCCCTCGTGTTCCGCGACGGCGACGACGTGCGGATCGACTCCCGCAACGCCCGCCCGATGCAGCGCTACTTCCCGGACGTCGTGGAGGCCGTGCGCGCAGCACTGCCGGAGCGGTGCGTGGTCGACGGTGAGATCGTCGTCGCCCGGCCGGGGGACGGCACCGACGGGACCGCCGCGCACCTCGACTTCGACGCCCTCGGCCAGCGCATCCACCCGGCCGAGTCGCGGGTGCGGCTCCTCGCCACCGAGACCCCGGCGAGCCTCGTCGTCTTCGACGTCCTCGCCCTGGACGACGAGGACCTGAGCGGCCGGCCGCTGCGCGAACGGCTCGCGGTCCTGGACGGTCTCGGCCTCGACGGCCCCCAGGTGCACGCCACGCCCCGCACGCAGGACGCCGCCGTCGCACGCGACTGGTTCGCGACGTTCGAGGGTGCCGGGCTGGACGGCGTCGTCGCGAAACGGCTCGACGAGCCGTACCAGCCGAACAAGCGTGCTCTGCTGAAGATCAAGCACGCCCGCACGGCCGACGTCGTCCTGGCGGGCTACCGGCTGCACAAGACGTCGACCGCCGAGAAGCCCCTGATCGGTTCGCTGCTGCTGGGTCTCTACGGCGAGGAGGGGGACCCCGAGAGCCTCCAGTTCATCGGCGTCGCCGCGTCGTTCCCCGCGGCGCGCCGTGCCGCGCTGCACGCCGAGCTCGCGCCCCTCGTCGTCGAGCCCGGCAGCGAGGCCGCCGCCCAGCACCCGTGGGCCGACTGGCAGGACCCGGCGGTCGCCGACGGCAGCGCGGGGGAGCGACGCCCCGGCGCGCAGTCACGGTGGAGCGCCGGCAAGGACCTCTCCTTCACCCCGCTGCGCGTGGAACGCGTGCTGGAGGTCGGGTACGACCACATGGAAGGCAGCCGGTTCCGCCACACCGCGCAGTTCAAGCGCTGGCGGCCCGACCGCGAGCCCACCTCCTGCACGTACGCCCAGCTGGAGGAGCCGGTCGGCTACGACCTGGCGAGCCTCCTGCCGGGTGCCCCCGGCACCGCTCGCCCCAGGACGTGACGGCGCACCGACCGCGCCGATGAGTCGCGGCGGTCAACGGCGTCTGAGAGACGGTAACGACCGCGAGACACCGGGAGGCAGACATGGGGACTCTGAGGTACGGGCTGATGAGCTGCTCGCTGGACGGCTACGTCGCCGACGGCGACGGCCGGTTCGACTGGGGCGCACCCGACGAGGAGGTGCACGCGTTCATCAACGACCAGGTGCGGGACGTGCGGACGTTCGTCGTGGGGCGGAACATGTTCGAGACGATGCGCGTGTGGGACACGTGGCCGCCCGGCCAGGGCGAGGCGGAGGACGAGTTCGCCGAGATCTGGCGGGGCATCGACAAGATCGTCTGCTCCGACAGCCTGGGCACCGTCGACGCGCCGCGCACGACGCTCGAACCACGCCTGACCCCCGAGCGGCTCGCACAGATCGTGGCGGCCACCGACGGCGTCGTGGAGATCTCCGGGCCGACGACGGCGGCCGGGGCGCTGCGAGCAGGCCTGGTCGACGAGCTGACCGTGCGGGTGGTCCCGTACGTCGCCGGTTCCGGTCTGAGCCTGCTGCCGGGCGGCATGCAGACGTCCCTCGTCCGCGCCGACTGCCGACCGCTCGGCGACGGCTCGGTCTTCCTCAGCTACACGCGCCCGTGACGGCTGCGCCCGCTCAGGCGCGCTTGCGGTCGGTGTCCCGGCTCGGCTGCACCCGCTTCGGCTCGCCCGGCATCTTCGGGTACTCCGGGGGATAGGGCAGGTCGCCGAGGCCGTGCTCCTCCTCGTCGCGGCGTGCCAGATCGAGCGCGGCGTCGAGCGAGCAGTCCAGCGCCGGGTCACGGTCGGCGCGCAGGGCGGCGAAGAGGTCACCTCGCTCGGCGAAGCGTGCGGGCACGGTCGTCACGTCGAAGTCGTCCGGGTGGACCTGGCCGACCTCGTCCCACTCCAGAGGCGTCGAGACGGTGGCGCGCTTGTTCGCGCGCACCGAGTACGCCGACGCGATGGTCCGGTCGCGGGCCATCTGGTTGTAGTCGACGAAGATCTTGACGCCGCGCTCCTCCTTCCACCACTTCGTGGTGACCTGGTCGGGCATGCGGCGCTCCAGCTCGCGACCGACGGCGATCGTGGCGCGTCGCGCCTGCTGGAACGACCAGCGCGGTTCCAGCGGCACGAAGACGTGCAACCCGCGTCCTCCCGACGTCTTCGGGTACCCGGTGAGCCCGAGCTCGCCGAGGAGGTCGCGCAGGTGCGGGGCCACGGCGGCGGCGTCCTCGAACGAGGTCCCCGGCTGGGGGTCGAGGTCGATGCGCAGCTGGTCGACCGCCTCGACGTCCTCCCGGCGCACCGGCCACGGATGGAAGGTGAGGGTGCCGAGGTTCGCCGCCCAGGCGACGACGGCGAGCTCCGTCGGGGCCACCTCGTCCGCCGTCCGCCCGCTCGGGAAGGCGATCGTGGCCGTCTCCACCCAGTCCGGCGCCCCCTGCGGGAGGCGCTTCTGGTAGAAGGCGTCGCCGCGGTTGTCGGCCCGCGTGGCCATCACCGCCTCGGGCCACCACCCCTTGGGCCAGCGCTCCAACGTCGTGGGTCGGTGCAGCAGGGCACCCAGGATGCCGTCGCCGACGGACAAGAAGTACTCGACGAGCTCGCGCTTCGTGATCCCGGGACGGTCCGGCAGCTCGGGGAAGACGACGCGGTCGGGGCTGGAGACGCGCACGGCGCGTCCGGCGGCGTCGAGCTCGACGGCGGGTGCGGCGGAGGCCATGCGCCTCAACCTAGGCCAGCGGGGCGGCCGGCGCACGGAGGGACGGGTCGGGGCCGACCGTGTGCCCGCCCGACCGGGCGCGGGCGAGCACCCGCCGGGCCCGGGGCCGCCCGACGACACGGGCCCGCCGCTCCAGCAGCCGGGCGGCGTCGTGCAGGTCGAGCCCGCACGCCGCGGCGAGCGTGCGCGCCAGGTCGGCGGCCGCCTCGTCACCAGGGACATGGAGGGCGATGTCCACCACCGTCCGGAGCGGGGCCGTCACGCACGCGCGGCCCGGCTCAGGACCCGGCACGACTCCCGGGTCGACCCCCGGGTCGAGACCCAGGTCGACGCGCAGGTCGACGCGCAGGTCGACGGTGTCGCCGCGCAGCAGCGGGGCCTGCCACACGAGACCGGCGCCCCAGATCTCGGGTCGGTGGCCGCCTGCGGGGTACGTGACGTCAAGACATCCCGCCGCCTGCGCCGCCAGGGGGCGCCCGGCGTGCACCCAGGCCGCGCTGCGACCGGCGAGCACGCCGCCGGTCGGCAGCTCGGCCGCCAGCACGGCCGCCCGCAGGGACGGCGTCACCGGCGTCCCCGCCGGTACGGCGGCGTCACCGCGGAGCACCTCTAGGGCGCCGTCGCGCACCAGGACGTCCCACGCCGCGCGCCCACCGACGTCGTGCGGACGCACCAGGGACCGTGCGGCACGGCCGGGCGGTGCGAGCAGGGATCCCAGGCGGCGGGTGCCGTCCGGTCGTCTGGCGTCGCGTCTGGTGCCCGGGCCCGAGGGAGGCGCGGACGCGGTGGCCGAGCGGGGGACAGGGGACAGGACGGCGAAGGGGCCCACGACCGGAAGGTATCCGGTCGCGGGCCCCGTCGCGGGCGGCCTGTGGACGGCCGCGGCGCGCAGCGTCAGCCGCGGGTCTCCTCGGCCGCGCGGACCACCTGCTCGAGCCATGCCCGGCGCGCGGCGAGGGCTGCCTCGGCGTCCTCGATCCGGCGGGCGTCGCCGGACTCGCGCGCCTTCGCGAGGTCACGCTCGAGCCCCTCGATCGCAGCCTCGAGCTGCGCCGCCGCGCCTTCGGCCCGGGCACGGGTCTCGGGGTTGGTGCGGTCCCAGCGTGCCTGCTCGGCGTTGCGGACCGCGGTCTCCACGGCCCGCATCCGCCCCTCGACGCGCTGCACGTCACCGCGAGGAACCTTGCCGGCGTCCTCCCAGCGCTCCTGCAGGTCTCGCAGCGCCGCCTTGGCCGCAGCCAGGTCGGACACCGGCAGCAGCGCCTCCGCCTCGACGAGCAGCGCCTCCTTGACCTGGAGGTTCTGCGCGTACTCGGCGTCGATCGCCGCGTTCTCCGCGTCGCGGGCGCCGAAGAAGGCGTCCTGCGCGGCCCGGAACCGGGCCCACAGGGCGTCGTCGTCCTTGCGGCTGGCGCGGCCGGCGGCCTTCCAGCGCGTCATGAGGTCGCGGTAGGCCGCCGCGGTGGCGCCCCAGTCGGTGTGGCTCTGCAGGGCCTCCGCCTCGGCGACGAGCTTCTCCTTCTCGGCCTTGGCCGTGCTGTTGCGCTGCTCGAGGTCGGCGAAGAAGTGCCGCCGCTCGCGGTCGAACGCCGTGCGGGCGTGGCTGAACCGCTTCCAGAGGGCCTCTTCGGTCGGACGGTCGATGCGCGGGCCGTTGCGCTGCGCGTCCTTCCACTGGTCCAGGAGCGCGCGCAGCTCTTCGCCCGCGGGACGCCACTGCATCTTCGCGGGGTCGGTGCCGGCGATCTTCTCGGCCGACTCGACGATCGTGGTCCGTGCCGCGACCGCCTCCGCCTTCGCGGCCGCACGCTCCTGCTCGAGCGCGGCACGACGCTCCGCCGCACGGCCCTTGAGGCCCTCGACGCGGGCGCGCAGGGCGTCCAGGTCGCCGACGGCGGCAGGCTCGCCGGTCTCCTCGGCCAGCTTCGCGAGGGTCTGGTCGATCTCGCGCACCGACAGGTCGGCGCTGTCCAGGCGCGTCTCGAACAGCGCGACCTTGGCGTCGAGGTCGAGGTACCGGCGCACGTACAGGCTCATGGCCTCGGAGGCGCCCACGCCGGGGAACTGCCCGACCTGACGCTCGCCGGCGGCCTCCCGCACGTAGACGGTGCCGTCCTCGTCCACACGGCCGAACGCCTCGGCCGCAGCCGCCTGGGCGGCGTCGTGCGCGGGCGGCGCGACGGGCGCCGCGGGCGTGGTCGCCTCGGCCGCCGGGACGTTCGCGGGCGTCGGGGCGCCGGGCCGGCGCAGCGCGGACGGCTTCGGAGCGCCCGCGAGCCGGGACGGCTTCGGCACGGCCGAGGGCTTCGGCGCCGACGGCGCGTCCGCAGCCGCGTCAGCAGCCGCGGCCGGGGCGGAGGCCGGGGCGGAGGCCTCGGGCGCCGACCCGGTGGTCTCCGGGCTGGGAGCCGGCTCGGTCGCGGGCTCGGGAGCGGGCGCCGAGACGGGGGCCTCGGGCGTCGCGTCCGAGGCCTCGGGGTCCGGTGCGGCGGTCTCGGCCTCTGTGGCCTCCGCGACCTCTGCCTCGGCCGTCTGCGCCTCGGCGGGCTGCTCGTCGGCGGCCGGCGTCGGCGGGGTCGCCTCGTCCGGGGTCGTCTGCGATGGAGTCTCGGCCGTCTCCTCGGTGCCGGCCGGGGTGTCCTCGGGGCCGGTCGAGCCGGGGGTGCTCTCGCTCACTGGGTCTCCACTCCTTCGATGATGACGGGGTGCACGGGCGGGCCGTCGCCGGTCCCGTTCGTCTCACCCGCGTCAGCGACTGCCTGGACGGCGTCCAGGCCGGACGTGACGGTGCCGAGCACCGTGTACCCGCCCGCGGTGTCGGACGGGATGGTCGAATCCTTGTACACGACGAAGAACTGCGAGCCCATCGACTCGCCGTCGCCGCCGCTGCGCGCCATGGCCACGGTCCCGGCGGGGTACACGTTGTCCGCCGGCGCGTTCTCGATGGGGCCGTACGAGTAGCCGGGGCCGCCCGTACCGGTCCCCGTGGGGTCGCCGCACTGCAGCACGTAGATGCCCGCGGTGGTGAGCCGGTGGCACGGGGTGTCGTCGTAGTACCCGCGCTTCGCCAGGGACACGAAGCTCGCGACGGCCTGCGGTGCGGCGGCGCCGTCCAGCTCGAGGGCGACCGGCGACTCGGTGCCGTTCGCGCACAGGTCGAGCGTCGCGGTCCACGTGCGGTCCTCGGCGGCCGGCAGGTCGCCGCCCGAGCGGGCGTCGGTCGACGCGGCGGGGCAGTCGCCTGCCGCCTGCGGCGTGGGGGAGGCCGCGGGGCCGGCCGCACTGCCGAGGTTCGCGACGACGAAGCCGCCGCCGACCAGCGCGAGGACGGCCACGATCGCCACGATCGCGAACGTCCGCTGCCGGCGGGCGCGTGCCTGCACCTGCCGCTGCTCCCACTTCTCCTGCCGCTTGCGGGCGTACTCCCGCTCGCGCTTGGTGGCCGCCACCCTGGGGAACCTCCTCGGTCGTCCCGTCGCCGCACGGGAACTTCCGCGCGCGGGGGACAGTCTAGAGGCCGGGACGCAGGTCACACCCGCAGGGCCGACGGCGGTCGTCGGGTGCCCGCTAGCGTGGGCGCCGTGCGGATCCTTCTCGTCGTCGCCCCGGTCTTCGCGACCAACTGCTGCGTGGTGGTCGCCGGCACCACCGGCCGCGACGCCGACTGCGTGGTCGTCGACGCCGGGGCCGGCACCGCACCGGAGGTCGAGCGGCTGGTCACCGAGCGCGGGCTGACGCCGCGCGCCGTCCTCGCCACCCACGGTCACGTGGACCACACCTGGGACGCCGCAGCGCTGTGCGCGCGCTACGACGTGCCGCTACGCCTGCACTCGGCCGACGCGTACCGGCTCACCGACCCGTTCGGCACGCTCGGCGTCGACGGCTCCGATCCCGGCGTGAGCGGCGCGCTCGCGCAGGCGCTCGCCGGCACCGGGAGGCAGGCCGACGACTACCGGGTGCCGGCGGCGGTGGAGCCGTTCGACGGCTCGGACGTCGACGTCGTGGCGGGCGGGGTCCGCCTGCGGGCGCTGCACGCGCCGGGGCACACCGAGGGCTCGACGTTGTTCGTGGCCCCCGGCGTCGTCCTCGCGGGCGACGTGCTGTTCCCGGGCGGGGTGGGCCGCACCGACCTGCCCGGCGGCGATCCCGCGATCATGGCGCGCACGCTGCGCGACGTCGTCGGACGCCTCGACCCCGCGCTCGACGTCGTGCCCGGCCACGGTCCCACGACGACGGTCGGCCACGAGCTGGCGACCAACCCGTACCTGCGCTGACGCGCTCGACGGCGTCCGTGGCCTGCGGACGGCCGCACCAGGGGACCTCGCCGTCTGGGAAGATGTGCACCATGGCACGCCCCACCCCCCTCTCCGGCTTCCCCGAATGGCTCCCCGACGGTCGCGTCGTGGAGCAGCACGTGCTCGACACCCTGCGCCGCACCTTCGAGCTGCACGGGTTCGCCGGCATCGAGACCCGCGCGGTGGAGCCCCTCGACCAGCTGCTGCGCAAGGGAGAGACCTCGAAGGAGGTCTACGTGCTGCGGCGGCTGCAGGACGAGGCCGGCGCCGAGGGGGTCGCGGACCGCTCCGAGAAGCAGCTCGGCCTGCACTTCGACCTCACGGTCCCGTTCGCGCGCTACGTGCTCGAGAACGCAGGCCGCCTCGCGTTCCCCTTCAAGCGCTACCAGATCCAGAAGGTGTGGCGCGGCGAGCGCCCCCAGGACGGGCGCTTCCGCGAGTTCGTCCAGGCCGACATCGACGTCGTCGGTGCCGGCGAGCTGCCGTACCACTACGAGGTCGAGCTGCCGCTGGTCATGGCCGAGGCCCTCGGCGCGCTGCGCGACGTCGGCGTCCCCGAGGTCCGCATCCTGGTGAACAACCGCAAGGTCGCCGAGGGCTTCTACCGCGGCCTGGGCCTCGAGGACGTCGAGGGCGTGCTGCGCCAGGTCGACAAGCTCGACAAGGTCGGCCCGGAGTCCGTCGCCGAGCTCCTGCAGGCCGAGCAGGGGGCCACCCCCGAGCAGGCGAAGGCGTGCCTCGAGCTCGCCGCGATCGCGGGCGAGGACGTCGGGGTGGTCGAGCGCGTCCGGGCGCTCGCGGCCTCCTACGGCGCGGGCACCGAGCTGCTGGAGACCGGGCTGGGCGAGCTCGCGGCCCTGATCGAGGCGGCCGCCCGCCGGGCGCCGGGCGTCGTCGTGGCGGACCTCAAGATCGCGCGCGGCCTGGACTACTACACGGGTTCCGTCTACGAGACCGTCCTGGTCGGCCACGAGCAGCTCGGTTCGATCTGCTCGGGCGGCCGCTACGACACCCTCGCCTCGGACGGCAAGAACACCTATCCGGGCGTCGGCCTGTCCATCGGCGTCTCGCGCCTCGTCTCGCGCCTGCTGTCGGCGGGCCTGGTCGCGGCGACGCGCGGCGTCCCGACGGCGGTGCTGGTCGCGGTGAGCGACGAGGAGCACCGCTCGCAGTCCGACGCCGTGGCGACGGCGCTGCGTGCCCGCGGCATCCCGGCGGACGTCGCCCCCACCGCGGCGAAGTTCGGCAAGCAGATCAAGTTCGCCGACCGTCGCGGCATCCCGTTCGTCTGGTTCCCGGCCGGACCGGGGGCGGAGGGCGAGCCGGTCGCCGACGCGCTGGCGGGCCAGGTCAAGGACATCCGCTCGGGCGAGCAGGTGGACGCCCACGCCGGGTCGTGGGCGCCGCCGGCCGAGGACGTGCACCCGCGCGTCGTCCCCGCGGCGGCGGGCTGAGCGCTCTCAGGCTTCGATGAGCGCCACGACGTTGCCGGCGGGGTCGCGGAACCACGCGATGGTGGGTCCTTGGCGCGGGTCGTCGCTGCGCACCACGCCGTCGGCGTCCTGCGCGAAGCCGGGATAGCGCACGAGGTCGACCCCCGCCCCCTGCAGGTCCGCCGCCGCGGCGGCCACGTCGGGCACGACGAGGTTCAGGACCGTGTGGGCGGCCGGCTGGTGCGCGTCACCCTTGGGATAGACGAACACGGGCGTGCCACCGGTCACGTCGAGCTCGAGACCCATGGGCGTGCGCCGCGCCTCCAGCCGCAGGACGTCGCGGTAGAAGGACTCGGCCGCGTCGAGGTCGTCGACGGAAAAGCTGCTGAACGCGCGCTGCACGGTGAACACGGGACACACTCCTCAGGATCTTGTCGGGCCGGGCGGTCCCCGGCCCTGCGGGGTGGACCGCCGGGGGCGGGCGAACTGATCGCGAGCTGCCTGCGGGGGTTGTCCCCCGTCCACCCTGAGGCTCCCCTGAAAACCACCCTGATTCTGCGCCTGACCTGGCCGGACGGCCCTCAGGTGCCGCTACGGTGACGCTCGTGAGCATCTACGTCGTCCTGTCCCGCAGCAGCACCGTCCTGTCCCGGACGATCCGCCTGGCGACGCGGGACGAGTACACCCACGCGGCCCTGGCGCTCGACGCCGACCTCGAGCTCATGTTCAGCTTCGGACGGCGGCGCGCAGCCAACCCGTTCGTGGGGTGCTTCAAGCGTGAGCGGCTCGACGACGACCTGTACCGCGACATGCCAGAGCTGCCCGGCGTCGTGCTGGAGGTGCCGGTCACCCCCGCGCAACGGGAGCTCGTCTGCGGACAGGTGTCCGAGTTCCTCCTCGACAGCCACACCTACACCTACAACGCCCCGGGGCTCGTGAGCGGGCTGTTCGGCCGCGGCTCCGAGGACGACCGGCGGTTCTTCTGCTCGGAGTTCGTGTACCAGGTGCTGCACGGCGCCGGGGTCTGCGACCTGGGCCTGCCGCGCTGGAAGGTGCGCCCCCAGACGCTGCTGCAGGTTCCGGGGAGCGTCGCCTTCCGGGGCGACCTCAAGCGGTACGTCGCCCAGCGCGGGCCGGTGCCGGCCGCCTCGCTGTCGTTCCGCTGGCCGGTGCCCGCCTGAGGGTCCCGCCGCCCGCGGGTGTGACCCGCCCGTCGGGGTGCACCCAGCGCGGCGTGGGACCGTGGAGGCATGCCGACACGAGTCCTCCTGCACGTGGGTGCACCCAAGTCCGGGACGACGTACCTGCAGTCGCGGCTGCACGCCAACCGACGCGACCTGCGTCGGCACGACGTGCACTACCCGACCGGGCTGCTCGGTGAGCCGAGGCTGCACTACTGGGCGGCCCTCGACGTCACCGGCACCGACCACGGGGTCGATCCGCGCCGGGTGGACGGCGCGTGGGACCGGCTCGTGCGTCGGGTCCGCCGCACGCGCGGCGACGTCGTCCTCAGCCACGAGGTGCTCGCGAAGGCCACCGACGAGCAGGCCGCCCGCGCGATGGCGGACCTCGTCGCGACCGGGGCGGAGATACACGTCGTGCTCACGGCCCGCGACCTCGCACGCGAGCTCGCCAGCGGCTGGCAGGAAGCCCTCAAGTTCGGCGCCCGCACCACCCTGCGCTCCTACCTCGACGCGGCCCGCGAGGGACGGACCGCGTTCATGGCTGCCTTCGACCCGATCCGCGTGCTCACGGCCTGGGGCGCCGGGCTGCCCGCCGCGCAGGTGCACGTCGTGACCACGCCCCCGCCGGGCGGCGCGGCGGACCTGCTGTGGCCCCGGTTCCTGGCGGCCCTCGACGTCGACCCGGCCTGGGCGCCCCGCGAGGCCGACCGTGCGAACGCGTCGGTGGGGGTGCCGGAGGCGCAGGTGCTGCGCCGCCTCAACCGTCGACTGGGCGCGGACGCGAAGCGCGGCGGCGACCTGTCGCCCCTGGTCGACGGGATCGTCGTCGGGGACGCGCTCGCCCCGCGGCGCTCGCCCGGCATCACCGTCGGCCCGGACGACCACCCGTGGGTGGCCGAGCGCAGCGCGGCCTGGGTCGCGTGGCTGCGCGAGCGCGGCGTCACGGTGCACGGAGACCTGGACGACCTCTTGCCCCCGCCGCCGGCCGAGGACTGGACGGACCCCGACGCTCCACGGCCGCGCCAGGTGGCCGACGCCGCCCTGGACGTCGTGGAGGTGCTCCTCGCCGAGGTGCGCGACCGGCCGCTGCCGTGGCGCGAGCGCGTGCGGCGGGCGGTGCGACGCGCTCAGGGCTGACGACCGGGGCGCTGGACACCGGCTCGAACATCTGTTCGAATGGTGGGGTGAGGTGGGACGGACAGGCGATCGCAGCGGACGACGGCGCGCTCCCCGGGCTGGAGCGGGCCAGCCTGGCACGCCTCGGCCTCGTGCGCACCGTCCGGACACCGGAGTTCCGGGACTTGGTGTTCCACGAGGTGATGGCGAAGAGCGCGCTCACCAAGGTGCCTGCCGCGTCGCGCATGCCCTTCGGGTGGACGATCAACCCCTACCGCGGCTGCAGTCATGCCTGCCGCTATTGCACCAGCCCCGACACGCTCGTCCTGATGGCCGACGGCCGCCAGAAGCCGATTCGCGACGTCCGAGTAGGCGACAAGGTCGTGGGTACCGTCATCCTCGGCGCATATCGGCGGTATGCCGAGACGTCGGTCGCTGCCGCGTGGCGCGTGGTCAAGAGGGCGTACCGCGTGACGTTGGCCGACGGGACGGAGATCGTCGCGAGCGGTGACCATCGCTTCCTCACGAGGGAGGGCGGGTGGAAGCATGTCGCGCGGCCGGGGCGGGGCGCGCCACAGCGTCCGTACCTGACGACGAACAACGCACTGATGGGGTTCGGCCTGGGCATGCCGACGACCGCGCGGTCCGAACCGGGCGAGTCTCGTGAGTACCGCCTCGGCTACCTCACCGGCATGATTCGCGGCGACGGGATGCTCCTCGCCAAGGCCTATTCGACGGACGACGGGCGAACCCGGCGCGTGACGCACTTCCGGCTCGCGCTGACCGACGCGGAAGCTCTGAACCGCTCGGCCGAGTACCTCGTTCTCGAGGGGATCGAGCTCAAGCGGCGGCCGTTCAGTCCGGCGACGACGACGAGGCGTGCCCTGGACTGCATCTACTCGGGCCGTCGTGCGGACTACGAGGCGATCAACCGCATCATCAGGTGGCCCGACGAGCCTGCCGACGAGTGGAAGCGCGGGTTCCTCGCAGGCATCTTCGACGCCGAGGGGTCGTGCTCGCGAGGCGTCCTGCGCATCGCCAACGGCGACGAGGAGATCCTCGCTCGATCGTGCGCCTACCTGGACGACCTCGGTGTGCCGAACGTTCGGGAGCGAGCGCGTGCGAACGGCGTCGCCACCGTACGGGTCACCGGAGGTCTCGCGGCCCGTCGCCGCTTCTTCCACGCCGTCGGCCCCGCGATCACGCGCAAGCTGACCATCGTCGGCGACGCGGTCAAGACCTCCAGCGACCTCAGGGTGCTGAGCGTCGAGGACCTCGGCATCGAGCAGGAGATGGTCGACATCACCACCGGCACCGGAGACTTCATCGCGAACGGCGTCGTCTCGCACAACTGCTTCGCCCGGCCCACGCACGAGTACCTCGACCTGGACGCGGGCAGGGACTTCGACTCGCAGGTCGTCGTGAAGATGAACGTCGACGCCGTGCTGCGCACGGAGCTGGCGCGCCCGTCGTGGCGGAGGGAACCCGTGGCGCTGGGCACCAACACCGACCCGTACCAGCGGGCCGAGGGCCGGTACCGCCTCATGCCCGGGATCATCGGGGCGCTCGCGGACTCGGGGACCCCGTTCTCCATCCTCACCAAGGGCACGCTGCTGCGTCGTGACCTGCCGCTCATCACCGACGCCGCGCAAAAGGTCGAGGTCGGGCTCGGCGTCTCCCTCGCGTTCGCCGACGAGGAGCTGCAGCAGGCGGTCGAGCCAGGGACGCCGACGCCGCGGGCTCGGCTCGACCTGATCCGGGCCGTGCGGGCGGCGGGGCTGCCGTGCGGTGTGATGGTGGCCCCGGTGCTGCCGTGGCTCACGGACTCCCGCGACCACCTGCGTCGCCTGCTGGACGCCGTCGCGGACGCCGGGGCCACGGGCGTCACGGTGATGCCGCTGCATCTCAAGCCGGGCACGCGCGAGTGGTACCTCCAGTGGCTCGAGCGGGAGCACCCTCGCGTGGTGGCGGGGTACGGACGGGTCTACGCCCGCGGCACCTATGCCCTGGACGCCTACCGGCAGTGGCTGTGGGACCGGGTCGAGCCGATGCTCGCGGAGCACGGGTTCGGGTCCTCGGGCCATCGGGCGCGATCGGGAGCGACCGGCCGGTTCGAGGACGAGCTGCGCCCGCACGACGAGGGCGACTACCCGGCCGGCTCGATCGTCGAGCACCGGGCCGTCGAGCACCGGGCCGTCGAGCACCGGGCCGTCGAGCACCGCGCCGCACCGGGTGTGTCCGCCGTCTCGCAAGAGGCGCTGTTCTGAGGGTGCGCGACGTGGTCGGGTCCGCTCGTGGACAGGTTCAGGGCAGGGGTGCGACCCGCACGATCTGTGTCCGCGCGATCGCCCGGTCCCGGACGTCGAGCCGCGCCGTGCGGTCGGGGTCAGCCATGTAGGCGGAGAGCGCAGCGTCGTCCGGCATCTCGATCACCTGGACCTCGGTGGGGCCGCCGTCCGCCGCGCCCGCGTCGAGGGCGCGCACCCGGGACACGACGCGCCCGCCGTGCCGCGGGACCAGGGCGAGGACCTCCGACTCGTAGGAGGTGAGCAGGTCGACCTCGCCCTCAGCGGCCCAGAGCAGGACGCACAGGGTGACGGCGGGCTGACCGTCGGACGCGGGGCGCGGCTCGCCCGCCACGGCGCTCACTTCCCGTCGACGAGGCGGGCCGGGAAGCCGCCGGTGGCGACCGGGCCCCAGCGCTCGATCGTGATCCGCACCACGCTCTTTCCCTGGCGCAGCATCGCCTCGCGGTACTCGTCCCAGTCGGGGTGCTCCTTGCCCGCGGCCGCGCGGTAGTACTCGACGAGGGGCTCGACCGAGTCGGGGACGTCGATCACCTCGGCCGTGCCGTCCACCTGCACCCACGAGTCGTCGAAGTCGTCACCGAGCGCGAGGAAAGACGCCTGCGGGCGGCGCCGGAGGTTCACGGCCTTCGCCCGGTCCGGGTAGGTGGACACGACGACGCGGCCGGCGTCGTCGACGCCGAACGTCACCGGGCTCAGCTGGGGCGTCCCGTCGCCCCGGGTGGTGACGAGCACGCCCTGGTGGCGGTCGCGCAGGAGACCGAGCAGCTCGTCGCGGGTGACGCGGGTGGTGGTGGCGATCTTCGGGGCCATGGGGAGTTCTCCTCTGATGATGGAAGGCGTGGTTGCCGCGGTCCGGTGCCGGGTCGGCACGTCAGGGGCCGGCGGGGACGGGCGCGTCGTCGGGCGCGTCGGTGGCGTCGATCGCGTCGCCGGGAAGGGGGCCGGGCGCGCTCAGGAGCCACTCGGTGGCGAACAGGACCTTGTCGGTGAGGCTGAGGATCGCGTCGCGGATCTCGACGTGCGGTGTCGAGAACGCGAGCCGAGCGACGGCCTGCGCACCGGGGGCAGGCGCCCAGTAGTCCACGAGCAGGAGCGGCACGTCCTGGCCGCCGAGCTCGGCCGACCCCGTGGCCACACGGACGTGCCGCAGGAACGGGCCGGACAGCGTCTCGGTCGTGGTGAGCTCGTCGCCGGGCGCGAGCCGCGGGTGCAGCCGGTCGTGGATGCGCTGGAGGTGGCTGACGCCGCCTGCCTCCGGGCCGAGGTCGTGCCAGTACAGCGTGAGGTTGAGCGCGAGCGCGGCGTCCTTGCCCGGCAGCACCAGGTAGGCCATGACCTGGCCACCCGCGGCGGCAGCCTTGGTCGCGACCGCCGTGAGCTGTTCGCGCAGGTCGCGCCGCAGCCCGGCCCCGCGGTCGCCCAGGGCCGCGCCCTGCTGCTTGACGATCGCGCGGATCTGCTGGTCGCGCAGCGCCTCGTCGTCGAGCTCGATCAGCGCCCAGTGGTCCGGGAGGTTGAGCTCGATGCCGATGCCGCGCGAGCCTCCGGGCTCGTCCACGCTGGCCATCGCGTGCAGGCCCTCGATGCCGATGCCGGCACCCGAGGTGTCGACCAGTCCGGTGGCGTCGGCGTCGTCGCTGTGGCCGAGCGCGTCGGTGAGGTCGGTCACGTCCAGGGTCATCGCGTGCGGGACACCGGGATCGACGACGACCCGGTCGAGCACGGCGCCGTGCCGGTGCAGGAACGGCACCAGGGAGTCCCGCCGGCGGAGGCTGAAGGCGCGCACGGGGTCGTCGGCCAGGTACCGCTGGAGGGAGTCGGTGGTGGAGAAGAGGCACAGCGCGTAGGGCCGTGCCGAGCCGTCGGGGGCGGGGAAGACCCGTACCTGAGGGGTCCCGTCCTCGCGGTGGACGATCGGGACCAGGACCGGGTCGTCCCGGAGGGCACGACCGACGGCGCCCCGGTCGGCGGCGGCGAGGGCGAGCACGAGGGACGGCGAGCCCGCGCCGAAGCGTGACGTCGCTCCGGGGCTGCCGGGACCTGCGGGCACGGTGGGGGCGGGCGAGTCGTCCGTCATGGCCGATCGGGTCTCCTGGGTCGGGGACAGGGATGTCAGTAGAGCTCGCCGACGTTCTCCTCGTACCAGGCGCCGAGCTCCTCGGCCGTGACCCCCGGCGTCAGCTCGAGGTCGAAGGAGTACATCGAGTCGGACGCACGGACGGCGACATCGGCGGGGACGATCGAACGGAACCAGACGGCGACGTCGACTCCGGCCTGCGAGCTGCCGTCCACGGAGACGCCCCAGCCGCCGGCGGCGAACCACACCTCGACCTGGCGGTCCTCGTGCTCGAAGGTCCACCCGAGGTCGCGCATCTCCGACCCCTCCGACGGCAGCGACGTCGCGGCGATGCCGGGGATCTCCGCGAAGCGGGTGGTCAGGAACTCACGAGACGCCTCCCAGGACGAACGGTCCTCCAGGTAGGCGAGCATCTCGGCCATCGTCGTCTCCTCGTCGTGGCACGGTCCGGGCTGTCGGCCCGGCGCGGGTCGGTCGGTGGGTCGGTCGGTGCGGGGTCGTCCCTCGGGCCGGTGGCCTAGGGCGAGAGGATCACGCTCCCGGGGATGCCGAGGTCCGACAGCATCGTCGAGAAGTACGCGGCCCCGTCCGGGTGGTTCACGATGATCCGCAGGTCGGTGAACGAGGTTGCCGGGTCGCCGATCACAGCACCGTACCGGCTGATCTCGTCGACGGTGGAGGCGTTGATGAAGTCCGGTGCGGTGCCCGTGTACGGGCTGCTGGCGGCGTTCTCGATGTACTTGGCGTCGACCAGCGTGGTGCCGTCGATGCCGTCGGCCCAGACGCTCTTGCCGCCACCCGACACCTGAAACTCGATCAGCCCGGTGTGGGCCCGCTGGTAGTCGTAGGCGCGGGAGGTGAGGGTGCCCGGCTTCGCGTACTGCATCGGGGTGGTCCGCATCCCGCGGACGCCTCGCGCGGCGTGGGCGGCGGAGTTGTGGACGAGGACGGGCAGGTCGCCGGCCAGGACGTAGTAGTTGTGGTGCGTGGCGACGTGGAAGTTGTAGACCGTGACCGGGCCGTCGGGGTCGTGCTCGTCGCGGTGCTCGATGTCGATCTTCTCGAGGGTGACCGTGCCGGTGCCGGTGCCGGTGCCGGTGCCGGTGCCGGTGCCGTCGCCGGTGTCGGGGGTGACGAGGATGTCGCCGGGTTGCAGGTCGCGGGCGAGGATCCAGCCCATGTTGCGCACCATGAACGGGTGCTCGTCGGTGGTCGTGACGACCTGGCCGGCGATGGTCAGGTGGTACAGGGTGGTGGTGGTGCGGACGAAGGTGTCCATGACGAGCTGCAGCTCGTCGGTCCCGGTGGCCAGGTCGTGGGCCCAGACCTTGTCCCCGGGCCGCAGGTCCTGGATCGGCCTGTCGCCCTCGGGGGTGCGTACCAGGGTCCCGGCGGTGAAGCAGGTGCCGAACCCGACCTTGCACCACGCCTTCTTCGCACCGGACTTGAGCCCGGACTTCATGCCCTGCTTGAACGCGGCCTTCGACAGGCCCGTGGCGGCCTTGGCCGCCCCGCCCAGCCCGATCACGGACAGGGCGGCGCCGGCGATCGCGATCCCGGCCTCGGCCCAGGACCGTTCCCCGGTCGCGGCGAGGGTGAGGTTCGCCAACGCGGACACGATCGCCGCGACCGCGGCGACGACGATCAGCACCCCTGCCAGCGCGGTCCCGACCACGGGGATGAACGCGACCACGATCGCGAGCAGGCCCGCGATGGTGGAGACCATGTCCGCGATGTCGGCGATCGCGGCCACGACCTTCGAGCCCCAGTCGTCCCACCAGGAGTCGTTCAGGTCGTCCCCGGAGGTGATGTCCTCGATGCGGGACACCGCGTCGTTCGCCGCCCGGTCCCGGTCGTCCACCGCGGACTCGACGTCCGACCGTGCGGCGGCGACCTGACCCTGCGCGTCGTGCGCGTCCCCGCCCGCGCGGTCCGCGTGCTGCTGGTACTCCCGCTTCTCCTCGGCGTCCGTCGTGCTGTCGGCCAGGTCCTGGTACCGGTCCCGGGACCCTGCCGCGGAGTCCGCCGCGTCCCGAGCCTGCCGCGCCTTCTCCAGCGCGGCCAGCGTCTCGGCCTGCACCCGCTCCAACGCGGACGCGTAGTCCACCAACGCCTCACCCGTGGCCTGATACCGCGAATGCGCGCGCCGGATCTCGCTGATGGTGTCTTCCTTGGTCTCCATCAACGCGTCCACGGCCTGAGAGATCGTGCCGGCCACGTCCAGGCGCGCCATCGCGCCCGCGGCGTCGTCGATCGATCCCGCGACCTCCAGATAGTCCTGACCCCCGGCCAGCACCAGCACCGGGTCCCCGGGCGTGGGGTCCGAGTCCAGCCCTACCGGCGACCAGTCCGCCGGCCTCACCTGGAGCCTCGTCCGCCGGCACGCCACCGCGCGTCCAGGCGCTCGCCCACGCTCATGTCCAGGTCCCCCCGCAGGTCAGCCACCGGTTCTCACCCTGTCTCGCCCCGGAAGAGAGTACCGAGACAGGCAGTTTGTGACCACGGCAACACGCCTCGACGGACCGCTCGCGCGAGGCGCCGGAAATCGGCGGACGGGGGCCCGGGTGCAGCGACTAAACTCGCCACGTCGTGCCTGCGCGCGACCGTCTCCCGGCCGGGCACCGGGCGGACGGCGTCATCCGCCCACCACCCGTCACGAAAGGAACCCTCCGTGCTCCGCACCCACACGGCCGGCTCACTGCGGGCCGAGCACATCGGTCAGACCGTCACCCTCACCGGGTGGGTCGATCGCCGTCGGGATCACGGGGGAGTGGCCTTCATCGACCTGCGCGACGCCTCGGGCATCTCGCAGGTCGTCATCCGCGACGAGGCCGTGGCGCACCCGCTGCGCGCCGAGTTCGTGCTCCAGGTCACCGGTGAGGTCGGCCGGCGCCCCGAGGGCAACGCCAACCCGAACCTCGCCACCGGCGAGATCGAGGTCGTGGCCAAGGACGTCGTCGTCCTCAACGAGTCCGCGCCGCTGCCGTTCCAGGTCTCCACGGCCCTCGCGGACACGGAGACCATCGGTGAGGAGGCGCGCCTCAAGCACCGCTACCTCGACATGCGCCGCCCGAACCAGGCGCACGCCCTGCGGCTGCGGGCGAAGGCGAACCAGGCCGCCCGGCGGGTGCTCGACGAGCACGACTTCGTCGAGGTCGAGACGCCGACCCTGACCCGCTCGACGCCGGAGGGCGCCCGTGACTTCCTGGTCCCGGCCCGCCTGGCGCCCGGCTCCTGGTACGCGCTGCCGCAGAGCCCGCAGCTGTTCAAGCAGCTCCTCATGGTCGGTGGCCTGGAGCGCTACTACCAGATCGCCCGGTGCTACCGCGACGAGGACTTCCGGGCCGACCGCCAGCCCGAGTTCACGCAGCTGGACGTCGAGCTGAGCTTCGTCGACCAGGACGACGTCATCGCGCTGGCCGAGCAGGTCCTCGCCGCCCTGTGGAAGCTGATCGACGTCGAGATCCCCACGCCGATCGCCCGGATGACGTACGCCGAGGCGATGCGTCTGTACGGCACCGACAAGCCGGACCTGCGGTTCGGCAACCCGCTCGTCGAGCTCACGGACTACTTCTCCGAGACGCCGTTCCGCGTGTTCCAGGCGGAGTACGTGGGCGCCGTCGTGATGACGGGCGGCGCCTCTCAGCCGCGCCGCCAGTTCGACGCGTGGCAGGAGTGGGCCAAGCAGCGCGGTGCCAAGGGCCTCGCCTACGTGACCTACGGCGAGGACGGCACGCTCGGCGGCCCCGTCGCCAAGAACCTGTCCGACGCCGAGCGTGACGGTCTCGCCGCCGCCACCGGCGCGCAGCCGGGCGACGCGGTGTTCTTCGCGGCCGGCAAGACCTCCGAGGCGCGCGCGCTGCTGGGCGCGGCCCGCCTGGAGATCGCGCACCGCACCGGACAGGTCGACGAGGACGCCTGGGCGTTCGTGTGGGTGGTGGACGCCCCGCTGTTCAAGCCCACGGGCGAGGACGACGACGTGGACCTGGGTCACTCCGCCTGGACGGCGGTGCACCACGCGTTCACCTCGCCGAAGCCGGAGTGGATCGACAGCTTCGAGTCCGACCCGGGCAACGCGCTGGCGTACGCCTACGACATCGTCTGCAACGGCAACGAGATCGGCGGCGGCTCGATCCGTATCCACCGTCGTGACGTGCAGGAGCGGGTCTTCGACGTCATGGGGATCGGCCCCGCGGAGGCGCAGGAGAAGTTCGGCTTCCTCCTCGACGCGTTCAAGTTCGGCGCCCCGCCGCACGGCGGCATCGCGTTCGGCTGGGACCGCATCGTGGCGCTGCTGACGAAGTCCCCGTCGATCCGGGACGTCATCGCGTTCCCGAAGTCGGGCGGCGGCTACGACCCGCTGACCGAGGCGCCGGCCCCGATCACGCCGGAGCAGCGCAAGGAGGCCGGGGTGGACGCCGCCCCGCAGGACGCGTCGGCTGCGGGGGAGTGACCCTCTCCCTCGACGGGCACCTGCTCGCCCCGGTCACCGAGGTGGCCGGGGTGGGCCTGCCCGCCCGCTGGGCGCACCACCCGGTCGTCGTCGCGGAAGCCGCCCACGGCGGCTGGGACGCCAGCCATGCCTGGTGCGACGACGACGCCTTCCTGGTCCGGCTGCGCTGGCGCGAGCGGCTCGACGGCGCACGCTCGCTCGTCGTCGACCACCACCCGGCCGGCGTGAGCGTCCTGGGCGTCGGCACGGCCGAGGGCGCGGCGCGGCTCGTGCTCGCCGCGGAGGACGAGCTGCGCGACGTCGGCGGCCTCGGACCCGTGCTCAGGGCGTCCATGCCCCACGGCACGCACCGTGCGCTGTCCGGCGCCGGCGGGCCGGGCGGCCCGGCGCTCCCGCCGCCGTTCGACCGTGCGCCCTTCGACGCGTGGGGGTGGTTCTTCGCGACGGCGTCGCCGGCCCAGCAGCCCGGTGAGGACCGTGTCGTGGAGCTGACGAGCGACGACGAGCGCGCCGAGGCGGCCGCCTGCCTCGCCGTGGCGCACCCCCACGGCGAGCTGCCGGTCGACGAGCCGCGCTCCCGCTGGTGGGGGTGGCGCGACGACGACGGCGTGGTGCGCGGTGTGGCCGGCGCGTCGCGCCGTGTGCCCGGCAGGCCCTGGACGCTGGGGTCGATCGGCACGGACCCGGCCTGGCGGGGGCGGCAGATCGCCGCGGCAGTGACGGCCGTGGCGACGCGGGCCGGCCTCGCCGAGACGTCGATGGTCACCCTCGGCGTGTACGCCCACAACGACCCGGCGCGCCGGCTGTACCGGCGCCTCGGGTTCACTGGCGCCCAGGAGTTCGAGAGCTCGCGGCCCTGACGTCACCGCACTTCACCCGCGTCCGGCCTGTCCGAGCCGGTGCGGCCCGGGGCAGCATGGACGGGCGGATCGCTGCCGGCACCCGGCGGCGGCCGCTCGGGAGCGACGATGACCATCATCAGGACCGTGGATCCCGCGGACGCGACGGGCGAGGTGGGTGACGTCTACGCCGACGACGTCGCGTCGCTGGGGTACGTGCCGAGCCACACCCGTGTCATGGCGGTGGACGTCGAGGCGCACCTGGCCTTCGAGCACCTGGCCGGGACCATCGCCTCGGGCCTCGGGCTGCGCCTGTACGAGCTGGTGACGCTGGCCGCGGCCAAGGCGCTCCGGTCGCAGGCGTGCCTCCTGGCGCACGGACGGCGCAGCCGCTCGCTGTTCGGCGACGACCAGCTCGCGCGGATCGCCCGCGACCACCGTGACGCGGGGCTCACCGAGGCCGAGGTCGCCGCCATGGACCTCGCCGCCCGGCTCAGCACCGACGCCGCACAGATCACGGAGGCCGAGACGACGCGGCTGCGCGACGCGGGCCTCACCGACCGGCAGATCGTCGACGTGGTGCTCGCCGCGTCGCTGCGCAACTACTACTCGCGAGCGCTGCACGCCCTGGCGGTGCCGCCCGACGTGCCCCCTGACCTGCCCGCCGGACTGCGTCAGGCGCTGCTCGCCGACGGCGACGACGGCGACGACGGCGACGCCGACCCGGGACCGGCCGCGTCCGCGAGGTAGCCGTCCGGGCGCACGAGGAGGGTCGAGGCCTGCCCGTCGGCACGCCGCACCACCACCCGCTCCTCCCCGCTGAGCTCGCCCGGCGCGGGAGGGAGCGGTGCCGCCGGGCCCGTGCCCGGCACGACGAGGACGAACCGCCCGGCCCGCAGCGCCTCGGCCAGGCGTGCGCCGCCCGCCCCGGGGACCAGCGGCAGGTCCGGCACCCGGCGGCCGGCCGCGGGGTGGGCACCGGGCGGCGCGGGATACCGCACGCCGAGGGCAGACACGGTCAGCGCGGCACGCCGTCGGGCGGGGGCTACGCGCGCGAGCGCGGCGGCCAGGACGGCGCGCAGGGCGGCCGCCGTCGCCCCCGGGCGGGTCGCCAGGCGCAGCATCGCGCCGCTCGTGCGCAGCACCTGCGCGCCCACAGGGTGCCGTTCCTCCCCGTAGCCGTCGAGCACCTCGCCGTCCGCGCCGCGGACCACCGCGGCCAGTCGCCAGGACAGGTTCGCAGCGTCCTGGAGACCGGTGTTCATGCCGAGGCCGCCCGCCGGGCTGTGGCAGTGCGCGGCGTCGCCCGCCAGCAGCACCCGGCCGGCGCGGTAACGGGGCACCTGGCGCTCGTCGGCGGCGAACCGGGTGGCGAAGCGCAGGTCATGCATCCCGAGGTCGTCCCCGAGCGTCGCGCGCGCCAGGGCCCGGACCTCCTCCAGGCCAGGGGCGACCGGTCCGGCGCCGCCGTCCTCGCCCGGGTCGAGCCCCTCGTCCCAGCCGATGAAGCGGTACCAGCCGTCGCCGAACGGGGCGAGGAACCCCAGCGAGCCCCCGCTGGACGCGATCGTGAGGACGTCGTCCGGCGGCCGGTGCAGGCGCACGTCCGCCAGCACCATCGCGCGGACCACCGTCTCGCCGGGGAACGGGAGGCCAGCAGCACGGCGGACGGTCGAGCGCACACCGTCCGTCCCCACCACCCACGGTGCCCGCACCTGGGCCGCACCCTCCGGCCCGACCGTCGCGAGCGACACCCCGTCGTCGTCCTGGACGAGCCCCGTGACGCGCACGTCGTGGCGGAAGCGGACACCCGCCGACGCCGCCCGGCGGTGCAGCAGGCGCTCCACCTCGTACTGCGGGGTGACCAGCACGAACGGGAACCGGCCCGGGAGCGTGTCCAGGCGAACCTCGACCTTCCCGAACACCCGCAGCCCACGCACCGGCCGGCCCGTGGACACCAGCTCGTCGGCCAGGCCGCGCGCGTCGAGCGTCTCCAGGCTCCGCGCGTGCACCGCGAACGCTCGCGTGAGGTTGCTCAGGCCCGCAGCCCGCTTCTCGAGCACCGTGACCCGCAGGCCCGCCACGGCCAGGTCCCCGGCCAGGAGCAGCCCGGTCGGCCCTGCCCCGACGACCACCACGTCGGCGTCCCCGTCCACCACCGCGTCGCCCACCGTGCCGCCCACCATGCCGCCCACCATGGACCCACCCTAGGGACGGGCGCGTGGGTGGCGCTCCGTAGGCTGGGCCCATGGACCTGTTCGACGCCGCGCTCACCGGCACCCGCGGCACCCCGGCGACCGGACGCTCCGGCCCCAGCGCCCCGCTGGCCGTCCGCATGCGCCCCGCCACCCTCGACGAGGTCGCCGGCCAGGCCCACCTCCTCGTCCCCGGCTCGCCGCTACGCCGCCTCGTGGAGCCCGACGACGAGTCCGCCCGCCGCGCCGCGCCCGGCTCCGTGATCCTGTGGGGCCCGCCCGGTGTCGGCAAGACGACGCTCGCCTACCTGGTCGCGACGTCGTCGGGCCGCCGGTTCGTCGAGCTCTCCGCCGTCACCGCCGGAGTCAAGGAGGTCCGCCAGGTCGTCGAGGACGCCCGCCGCCGCCTCGCCACCGGCGGCGAGGAGACCGTGCTCTTCATCGACGAGGTCCACCGGTTCTCCAAGACGCAGCAGGACGCCCTGCTGCCCAGCGTCGAGAACCGCTGGGTCACCCTCGTCGCCGCCACCACGGAGAACCCGTCCTTCTCCGTCAACTCCCCGCTGCTGAGCCGCTCGCTGCTGCTCACCCTCAAGCCGCTCACCGCGGACGACGTCCGCGCCCTGGTGCGCCGCGCCGTCGAGGACGAGCGAGGGCTGGGCGGCACCGTCGCCCTGGCCGACGACGCCGAGGACCAGCTCGTGCGGATGGCCGGGGGCGATGCCCGCAAGGCGCTGACCATCCTCGAGGCCGCCGCCGGCGCGGCGCTCGCCGACGCCGACCCGGGCCGCGCGAAGGACGCCGCGGTCCCCGTCGACCTCGACACCGTCGAGCGCGCCGTCGACGTCGCCGCCGTGCGCTACGACCGCGACGGCGACCAGCACTACGACGTGGTGTCCGCCTTCATCAAGTCGATCCGGGGCTCCGACGTCGACGCCGCCCTGCACTACCTCGCCCGCATGATCGCGGCAGGGGAGGACCCCCGGTTCATCTCGCGTCGGCTGGTGATCTCCGCCGCCGAGGACGTCGGCATGGCCGACCCGTCCGCCCTCCAGACGGCCGTGGCCGCCGCACAGGCCGTCCAGCTCATCGGCATGCCGGAGGGGCGCATCGTCCTCGCGGAGGCGGTCGTGCACCTCGCGACCGCGCCCAAGTCCAACGCCGCCTACCTCGGCGTGGACGCGGCGCTCGCGGACGTGCGCGCCGGCAAGGCGGGCGTGGTGCCCGCGCACCTGCGCGACGCGCACTATGCCGGTGCCGAAGGGCTCGGCCACGGCAAGGGGTACCGGTACGCGCACGACGCGCCGCACGCGATCGCTGCCCAGCAGTACCTGCCCGACGAGCTCGCCGGTCGGCGCTACTACGCGCCGAGCGACCGCGGCTTCGAGAAGCAGGTCACGGACCGGCTCACCCGGATCCGTCAGATCCTCGACGGAGCCTGACCGTCTCGTCCTCCGGACGGGGGCCGAGCACGGTGCCGCGGTCGCCGGTCCGCTCCACTTGTGACACATCTGGCACTACTCAGCGGCTACTCCCCGAGGCCGCCGGTGACCGCAGTCCCACTCAGACCCTCTGTCCGAGCAGACAGCCTTGTGCTCGATCTGTGAAGGACGACGATGGGGATGGGCATGAGGTCTGATCGACAAGGAGGAAGGTCGCGGCGCGCTCGCGGCGTTCTGGCGGGCTCGCTCGCGGCACTGCTGCCGGCGGCGGCGTTCTCGGGGGCGACGTTGGCAGCGGCGGTGACGCCGGGTGCGTCGACGGCTGGTGGTGTGGCGGCGGCTGCGCCGGCGCCGGCGGACCCTCAGGTGCTGTTCGCCGAGGACTTCGAGGCGGCAGGTGACGGTGCGAACGTGCTGCTGACCGACTACGTGGGGGCGCAAGGGCAGTCCTACACGGGTGACGACTTCTGGGTGAGTCGTCCGAACTGCAACGGGTTCATCGTCGACCAGACGAGTCCTCGGCAGGATGGCGACTGCTCCGCCCTGAGCACCGGGGGCTACTCGTACAACCGGCTCACCGGGCTGTCGTACGCGCTGGGGATGCTGCAGGGTGCGGCCGACCCGGCGCTCAACGCCGCGGCTGCCTCCTACACCGCCGGTGACGGCCCCGACGACGCGGTGCAGTTCCGGACGGCTACACCGCTGGCTCTGGCGGCGGACAACCGGTTCGTCACGTTCTCGGTGGACGCCGCGGCCACGAACTGCAGCTCTCCCAACCACCCCGCGCTGCGGTTCTACCTCGTGGACGCGACGGGCACGCAGATTCCGGTGTCGGACGCGGCGATCGACCCGTGCGAGGACCCCCGGTCGTCGTCGTTCACGGGCGTGGCGGCGAACGGCGCCAACGTCCCGGTGCAGGCGGGGTCGTTCGCGGCGGACTCGTCCACGCTGCTGTCGGGCGGGTCGTTCGACGTCGTGCTGCGCAACGAGACCGGTAGCGGAGCCGGCAACGACGGCGCGTACGACAACATCCAGGTGCTGGACGTCACGCCGCAGCTGTCGAAGGAGTTCGCGCCGGCGACGGTGGCCGTGGGCGGAAAGTCGCGGTTGACGTTCACGGTGACGAACACGTCGGAGCTCGCGGCGAAGGACGGCTGGGGCTTCACGGACGCGCTGCCTGCGGGTCTGACGGCCGCCGCGGTGCCGAACGTCGACAACCAGTGCACGGACGCGACGGTGGACGCCCCGGCAGGTGCCGAGAAGGTCGTGGTCTCCGGTGGGTCGCTCGCGAGCCAGGAGGCGTCGTGCACGATCAGCCTCGACGTGACCTCGGTGAAGGCCGGGACGTACACGAACGGCGCCGACCAGCTGACCGAGCTGGTGGGTCTGGCGGCTCCGGCTGACGCGGCGGTGGAGTTCGCGGTGGCGAACCTGGAGCTGGCCAAGAGCGTCGCGAGTATCGACGACGTGAACTCCGACGGACTGACGGACCGCGGGGACGTGATCTCCTACGCGTTCACGGTGACGAACACGGGCGGCGTGCGACTGGACGACGTGGCGGTCGACGACCCGAAGGTCGCCGACCTGACGTGCCCGGAGACGTCGCTGGCGGCAGGGGCGTCGATGGACTGCTCGGCTACCTTCGAGGTGACCGCCGACGACGAGTCGGCCGGTGCGGTGGACAACACGGCGAAGGCGACCGGTCAGGCCGTCGGCGGCATCGGCGTGATGTCCGGGGCGTCTCGCACGTCCACCCCGGTGACGGCGGCCGCCCCGTCGCTCAGCTTCGTCAAGACCGTGGACGCGCCCGACGTCACCGGCCTCGCAGCGGGCGACGAGGTGACCTACACCCTCGTCACGACGAACGACGGCAACGTGCCCCTGCGCGACGTCCAGGTGGACGACTCGCAGTTCTCCGGTGCCGGTGACCTGGGCGGCCTGACCTGCGAGCCGGGTGCTCCCGCGGTGCTGGCCCCGGGCGAGAGCCTGTCGTGCACCGCCAGCTACACGGTGGTGCAGGCGGACATCGACGCCGGCACGGTGGACAACATGGCGACGGTCACCGCCACGGGACCGTACGGCGAGCAGCTGGACGGCTCCGACAGCGCGAACCTCCCGGCGGCGCGCACGGCGTCGACCGAGCTCACCAAGACGGCGACCGTCGAGGACGAGGACGAGGACGGCCTGGCGGACGAGGGCGAGGGCATCGACTACACGTTCACGGTGCTGAACACCGGCAACGTGACCCTGGCCTCCGTGGGCGTGGACGACCCCATGCTCACCGAGGCCGGCATCACCGTCGCGTGCGACGCTCTCTCCATCGCCCCGGGGGCGATCACGTCGTGCGCGGCCTCCGCGCCGTACCTGGTGACCGACGCCGACGTCGAGGCCGGCTCCGTGGAGAACACGGCGACCACCGTCGCCGCGGCCCCGACGGGGGTCGACGTGGTGCCGAGCACCGCGACGGCCTCGACCCCGACGGACACGCGTGCGGTGCTCGAGGTGACCAAGACCGCGGACGTGTCCAGCGCCCAGCCGGGCGACGTCGTGACCTTCACGATCGTGGCGGCCAACGCGGGCAACGTGGCGCTGAGCGACGTCGAGGTCTCCGAGACGGAGTTCATCGGCGCCGGGGACCTGACCGACCTGGAGTGCCGGGCCGGTGACTCCGACGGCCAGGGCGTGTCCCTGGCACCGGGGGAGCAGGTCGAGTGCACCACGACCTACACCGTGACGGAGGCCGACGTGGCCAACGGCCGAGTGAACAACACCGCGGGCGCCACGGCCCTCACGTCGCAGGGCACCCCGCTGCAGGAGCAGGACGAGGCCGGGGTCGACATCGCCCCCGCCCCCGTGCCTGCGCCGGTCGTGGTCGACCCGACGCCGACGCCGAGCGCATCGGTCGTCCCGGACCCGGAGCTTCCGCAGACCGGTCTGAGCGTCACGACGTTCGCCGTGCTGGGTGCGGCGGTCCTCCTCGTGATCGCGGGCGGGCTCGTGCTGTTCCTGCGTCGCCGACAGAACCGCGACGTCCAGGGCTGACACGTCCAAGGCTGACGCACGAGCGCGGCTGCGCCCCCGGGCTGCCTGACGGCCCGGGGGCGCACGCGTGCCCCGCGCCGTCGCCGCAGCACGGGGGCGGGGCCGAGGGCGAGCGCAGCATGCGCTAACATGGTGCGGTTGCCATTTCCGGCGACCGCCTGGGACCTCGGCCCCGCGAGCACCCCGCCACCGCGCAGGGCGTTCCATCGGCTGGTCCCGCACCCGACCTCCCCTCTGGGTCGTCGTCGGGTGTGACCTCATCCATCCACGAAGGACAGGAAGCACCAGTGACCGCTGTCACCAAGTCGCGCCGCCAGGTCCGCCTGAGCCGCAAGCTCGGCCTCGCGCTGACCCCGAAGGCCGTTCGCCACTTCGAGAAGCGCCCCTACCCCCCGGGTGAGCACGGCCGCGCTCGTCGTCGCACCGAGTCGGACTACGCGGTCCGTCTCCGCGAGAAGCAGCGTCTGCGCGCCCAGTACGCGCTGCGCGAGAAGCAGCTCGTCAAGGTCTACGAGACCGCCCGCAAGCACCCGGGCCTGACCGGTGAGGTCATGGTCGAGGACCTGGAGACGCGTCTCGACGCGCTCGTGCTGCGCGCCGGCTTCGGCCGCACCATCCTGCAGGCCCGCCAGGCCGTGACGCACCGTCACATCCTGGTGGACGGCAAGATCGTCGACCGCCCGTCGTTCCGCGTGAAGCCGGGCCAGACCATCCAGGTCAAGCCGAAGTCGCAGGCCACCACGCCGTTCCAGGTCGCCGCCGCCGGCGCGCACCGCGACGTCCTGCCGGCCGTCCCGGGCTACCTCGACGTGAACCTCGAGAAGCTGTCGGCCACGCTGACCCGCAAGCCGAAGCGCGCCGAGGTCCCCGTGACCTGCGAGGTGCAGCTCGTGGTCGAGTTCTACGCGCGCTGACCCGCTCGAGCTCCGCAGGGAACCCTGCAGCTCAGGAC
>NZ_JBHUWC010000019.1:0-38221 GCF_042670225.1 Isoptericola sp. NPDC057191
CACCCGCGCGGCGGCGGCGTCGTACAATTCCCCCCGCGCCCCCCTGGGGTCCCCGCGTCTCCCACACCAGGAGCCCCCTCGGGGGCGGCCCCGCCCCACCCCCCGGGGGCCCGCGCACGACGTGTGCGGGGCGGCGCCGTGGCCGTCCCGGTGAGAGGCTGACGACGGTACGTCGGGCGGGCACCGACGACTCCTCGACCGAGGGAAGGCAGAGCATGCGGCTCGAGCTACGAGGCATCACGAAGCGCTTCGGCGCGCTCGTCGCGAACGACCACATCGACCTGGTGGTGCAGCCGGGCGAGATCCACTGCTTGCTGGGCGAGAACGGCGCCGGCAAGTCGACCCTGATGAACGTGCTCTACGGCCTCTACCAGGCCGACGAGGGCGAGATCCTGCTGGACGACGAGGTCCAGGCGTTCGAGGGGCCCGGCGACGCGATGGCCGCGGGCATCGGCATGGTGCACCAGCACTTCATGCTCGTGCCCGTGTTCACCGTGGCCGAGAACGTCATGCTCGGGCACGAGTCCACGCGTGGCGGCGGGGTGCTCGACATCGACAGCGCACGCGGCCGGGTCACCGAGATCGCGCAGCGGTTCGGCTTCCACGTCGACCCCGACGCGATCGTCGAGGACCTCCCCGTGGGCGTGCAGCAGCGCGTGGAGATCATCAAGGCGCTCTCGCGCGACGCGGACGTCCTGGTCTTCGACGAGCCGACGGCGGTGCTCACGCCGCAGGAGACCGACGAGCTGATGGCGATCATGCGCCAGCTGCGCGACGAGGGCGCCGCGATCGTCTTCATCACGCACAAGCTGCGCGAGGTGCGCGCCGTCGCCGACCGGATCACGGTCGTGCGGCACGGCAAGGTCGTCGGCGAGGCCAGCCCGACCGCGACGGACGGCGAGCTCGCCTCCCTCATGGTGGGCCGTGCGGTCGAGCTGACCGTGCGCAAGGACGCCCCGCGGCCGACGGAGAACGCGCTCGTGGTCACCGACCTGCGCGTCGCCGGGCCCGACGGGCAGGTGCTGGTGGACGACGTCAGCTTCACCGTCCGCGGCGGCGAGGTGCTCGTCGTCGCCGGCGTGCAGGGCAACGGGCAGACCGAGCTCACCGAGGCGCTCGTCGGCCTCCAGGACTCCGTGACCGGCAGCGTGCAGCTGGACGGCACGGAGCTCGTGGGCAGGACGGTGCGGCGCATCCTCGACGCCGGCGTGGGCTTCGTCCCCGAGGACCGGAACGAGGACGGGCTGGTCGGCGAGTTCACCATCGCCGAGAACCTGGTGCTCGACCGCACCGACGGTCCGCCGTTCGTGCGGCGCGGGACGCTGCAGCTCGCGCGCCGCGACGAGTTCGCCCGCGAGAAGGTCGCGGAGTTCGACGTGCGCACCCAGGGGATCGAGACCCGGGTGGGGCGCCTGTCCGGCGGCAACCAGCAGAAGGTCGTGCTGGCGCGGGAGCTCTCCCGCGAGCTGCGCCTGCTGGTCGCGGCCCAGCCGACCCGCGGTGTGGACGTCGGCTCGATCGAGTTCATCCACAAGCGGATCGTCGAGACCCGCGACACCGGCATCCCCGTCGTCGTCGTGTCCACGGAGCTCGACGAGGCGGTCGCCCTGGCCGACCGGATCATGGTCATGTACCGCGGCCGGGTCGTCGGCATCGTCCCGGCCACGACCCCGCGCGACGTGCTCGGCCTCATGATGGCCGGCATCGCGCCCGAGGACGCGTCCCCGACGGGTCCCCAGAACGAAGGAGACGCGGCGTGAGCGGCGAGACGCCCCAGGACCGGTCGGCGAAGCCCGAGGTCGAGCCCGGCTCGCCGCTGGGCGACGCGATCGGGTCGGTCGACGCGGAGGCGCAGCCCGGGCTGGCGGAGGAGCTGGAGCAGGAGGTCGCGCGCGAGACCGCCCCGGCCGTCGAGGAGTCGGGCGACCGGTGGCGCGACGCGCTGCGCCGCGCGACGTCCGGCGGGTGGGTCGTGGCGCTCGGCGCCATCGTCCTGGCCGTGGTCGCCGGGTCGATCCTCATCATCGTCACCGACACCGACGTGCTCGCGGCGGCGCCCTACTTCTTCTCCCGGCCGAGCGACACGCTCGCCGCGATCGGGCAGGCCGTGGGCGGCGCGTACTCCGCGCTGTTCCAGGGCGCGGTCTACAACTTCGGCGCGGACTCCTTCGCGCAGGGCATCCGGCCGCTGACGCAGACGCTCACCAACGCCTCGCCGCTCATCGCGGCCGGGCTCGGCGTCGCGCTCGCGTTCCGCGCCGGCCTGTTCAACATCGGTGGTCAGGGGCAGATGCTCATGGCCGCCACGGCCGCCGGCTGGATCGGCTTCGGCGTGACGGGCCTGCCGTTCCCGTGGCACATGCTGCTGTGCCTGGTCGCGGGCATCGCCGCCGGCGCCCTGTGGGCCGGCATCGCGGGTCTGCTGAAGGCCCGCACCGGCGCCCACGAGGTGATCGTCACGATCATGCTCAACTACGTGGCGTTCTACCTGCTGTCGTACTTCCTCGCGACGCCCGGCCTCATGCAGGCTCCCGGGTCCGCGAACCCGAAGACGCCGCCGATGCAGGACTCCGCCGTCCTGCCGCCGCTGCTGGGTCCGTCGTACAACCTGCACTGGGGCTTCGTGCTGTCGCTGCTCGCCGTCGTCGGCGTGTGGTGGCTGCTCAACCGGTCGAGCGCCGGCTTCTCCTTCCGGGCGGTGGGGGAGAACCCGAAGGCCGCGCGGGTCGCGGGCATCGACGTCTCGCGCACCACGGTGCTCGTCATGCTCGTCGCCGGCGGCCTGGTCGGGCTCGCGGGCGTGCAGCAGGTGCTCGGCACCGTCACCACCGGCTTCAGCGTCGACATCGACGCCGGCATCGGGTTCGACGCGATCACCGTGGCGCTGCTCGGCGGGTCGTCGCCCTGGGGCGTGCTCGGCGCCGGCATCCTGTTCGGCGGCTTCAAGGCCGGCGGCTCGGCGATGCAGGCCGCCCAGGGCATCCCGATCGAGATCGTGCTCGTCGTGCAGTCGCTGATCGTGCTGTTCATCGCGGCGCCGCCGCTGGTGCGGGCCATCTTCCGCCTGCCGCAGCCGGACCGTGCACCGCGCCGCCGCGAGAGCCGGCGGGGCCGCCGGGCCACCGGCACCACCGAGGAGGGACGGGCATGACCGCCACGACCGTCGAGGCGGCGGAACCCGCCGCACAGGCCGCGCCGCGCACCGTGAGCACGGCCACGTGGAAGGCCGTCATCGGCCTGGGCGTGGTCCTCGCCCTGTACGCGCTCCTGCTGCTCCTGGCACCGCACGAGGGGTCGGCCCGGTTCGCCCTCTCGACCAGCACCGACTTCGTCGTGCTGTCGACGATCGTCGTGCCGGCGATGGCGACCGCCTGGGTGTGCGGGGCCGTCGCGCTGCTCGTGCTGGGGTACGCCGTCGTGCGCACCCGCGCCGGGCGGCGCGTGCCCCCGTGGGCGATCGCCGTCTTCGCCGCGGCCCTGCTCGTGGGCTTCCTCGCCTGGGCCGCCGCGGGCAGCCCGCGCGACCTGTCCGTCGTCGGGCTGCTGGGCGGCGCCGTCGGCCTGGCGGTCCCGCTCGTGTACGGCGCCCTCGGCGGCGTGGTGGGCGAGCGCGCGGGCGTCGTGAACATCGCGATCGAGGGCCAGCTGCTCGCGGGGGCGTTCGTCGCCGCCATCGTCGGCTCGCTCACGAACAGCCCGTGGGCCGGGCTCGTGGCCGCCGTCGTCGCGAGCGCGCTGGTCGCGCTCGTGCTGGGCGTCTTCACGATCACCTACAAGGTGAACCAGGTGATCGTCGGCGTCGTGCTGAACGTGCTGGTGATCGGCCTGACGAGCTTCTTCTACTCGGAGCTCCTGGTCCCGAACGCGGAGACCCTCAACTCGACCACCCGCTTCGAGCGCCTGCCGATCCCGCTGCTCGAGCGCATCCCGATCATCGGCCCGGTGCTGTTCAACCAGACCATCGTCGTCTACCTCATGTTCGTCGCCGTCGCGGCGGTCTGGTACGCGCTGTTCCGCACCCGCTGGGGGCTGCGTGTCCGCGCCGTCGGCGAGCACCCGAAGGCCGCGGACACGGTCGGCATCGACGTCCTGCGCACCCGCTACCGGGCCGTCCTCATCGGCGGTGCGGTGGTCGGGCTCGGCGGCGCGTTCTACACCGTGGTGTCGATCAACCAGTTCGGCCGCGAGATGACGGCCGGCGCCGGCTTCATCGCCCTGGCGGCGGTCATCTTCGGCAAGTGGGACCCGCTGCGCGCGGCCCTGGCCGGCCTGCTGTTCGGGTTCGCCACCAACCTGCAGAACGTGCTGTCCGTGGTCGGCTCGCCCGTGCCCAGCCAGTTCATGCTCATGCTCCCGTACGTCGTGACGCTGCTGGCAGTGGCCGGGCTCGTCGGCAAGTCCCGCGCACCCGCGGCGTCGGGCACCCCCTACACCAAGGAGTAGCCGTGCCCGACCCGTCCATCGACTGGGACGCCCTGCGTGCCGCGGCCCGTGACGTCGTCGGCAGGGCCTACGCGCCCTACTCCGGCTTCCCGGTCGGGGCCGCGGCCCTCGCCGACGACGGCCGGGTCGTGGTGGGCTGCAACGTGGAGAACGCCGCCTACGGCGTGACGCTCTGCGCCGAGTGCTCGCTGGTGTCCGCGCTCGTCACGGGCGGCGGCGGCCGGCTGGTCGCGTTCACGTGCGTGGACGGCGCGGGCGAGCTGCTGATGCCGTGCGGCCGGTGCCGGCAGCTGCTGTGGGAGCACGGTGGCCCGGCGCTGCTCGTCGAGACGCCGCGCGGTGTCGTGCCGATGACCGAGGTGCTGCCGGACGCGTTCGGTGCGCCCGACCTCGACCGGCCGCGCCCGAGCACGACGTCGGGCACAAGGTCGGGCACGCGGTCGGGCTCGGCCGCGACCACACCGAGAGGCGGTGCCGCATGACCACCACACCGGGACACGAGCCGTTCGACGCGGTCGACGTCATCCGCGCCAAGCGCGACGGACGCCCGCTGGAGGCCGCGCAGATCGACTGGGTCGTCGACGCGTACACCCGCGGGGCCGTCGCCGAGGAGCAGATGTCGGCCCTCGCGATGGCGATCCTGCTGCGCGGGATGACGCGTCCGGAGGTGGCGCGGTGGACGGGAGCGATGATCGCGTCCGGGGAGCGGATGGACTTCTCCGGCCTGTCGCGGCCCACGGCGGACAAGCACTCCACCGGGGGCGTCGGGGACAAGATCACGCTGCCGCTCGCGCCGCTGGTGGCGTCGTTCGGGGTGGCGGTGCCGCAGCTCTCGGGCCGCGGCCTGGGCCACACCGGCGGCACCCTGGACAAGCTCGAGGCGATCCCCGGCTGGCGTGCGTCGCTGACCAACGCCGAGCTGATGGACCAGCTCGAGGACGTGGGGGCGGTGGTCTGCGCGGCCGGCGCGGGGCTGGCCCCGGCGGACAAGAAGCTGTACGCGCTGCGCGACGTCACGGGCACGGTGGAGTCGGTGCCGCTCATCGCGAGCTCCATCATGAGCAAGAAGATCGCGGAGGGCACCGGCGCGCTCGTGCTCGACGTCAAGGTGGGCTCCGGGGCCTTCATGAAGGACCTGGACGCGGCGCGCGAGCTCGCCCGCACCATGGTGGACCTCGGCACGGACGCCGGCGTGCGCACCGTCGCGCTGCTCACGGACATGCAGGTGCCGCTGGGCCGCACGGCGGGCAACGCGCTCGAGGTGCGGGAGTCGGTCGAGGTGCTCGACGGCGGCGGTCCGGCCGACGTCGTCGACCTCACCGTCGCGCTCGCCGTCGAGATGCTCGCGGGCGCCGGTCGGGCCGTCCCCGAGGCGGAGGTCCGTGCGGCGCTGGCGGACGGACGTGCCAAGGAGGTCTGGCGCCGCATGATCGCCGCGCAGGGCGGCGACCCGGACGCGCCCCTGCCGGTCGCGGCGCACCGCCGTGAGGTCGTCGCGGACCGTGCCGGCATCGTGACGCGGCTCGACGCGTACGCCGTGGGCCTCGCGGCCTGGCGGCTCGGCGCGGGCCGCTCGCGGCGCGAGGACCCGGTGCAGGCGGGCGCCGGGGTCGAGATCCACGCCCGGCCCGGCGAGCGGGTGGACGCCGGCCAGCCGGTGCTCACGCTGCACACGGACACGCCCGAGCGGTTCGACCGCGCCCTGGCCGCGCTCGACGGGCAGTGGTCGGTCGAGGACGGCCAGGCGTCGGCGGCGCCGGCACCGCTCCTGCTGGACCGGATCGGCTGAGCCGACGCGAGATGCCTCGCCTGACGGACGTCCTCGCCGCCGCGGGGGTGTTCGGCGGTCCGCTGCCGGTGACACCTCCGGCGGGGCGGTTCGCGCGGCCGGTCGTCCCGGAGGACGTCGCCCGGCGCCTCGCCGCCCTGTCGCCCGCGACGCGGGCGTGGGTGCGTGACCCGCTGGGCCGTACCGCCCCGCTGCCGGTCCCGGGCCGCCCGCGCCTCCTGACGCTCCCGGCGGCCGACGGCGTGCTCGTCCCCGCGCGGCAGGTCGACGAGCGCTCGTGCGGGCCCGCGGTGCTGGGCCTGCTCGGCCTGGCGGGCGACCCGCGCGGCGCGCTCGGGCTGGTCCGGCGGCCGGACGGCACCGCCACCGCGTTCGCCGCCCTGCAGCGCGAGCTGCACCTGCGTGCCACCCGCACGGCCTGGCGGCTCCCGACCTGGCCGGGCGCGCTGGGCACCCCGCCGTGGGGAGCCGCCCGCGTCGCGCGCTACGGTCGCGTGCGCTACACCCACCGCGTCGTGGGCGGGCGCGCCGCTCGGGACGTGCTCGCGGCCGCCCTGACGGCCGCGGCGCGCGGGGTACCGGTCCCGCTCTACACCGGCGGCGACCTCGCGCGCGGCGCGGCGACGGCCGTGCCACGCCACGTGGTGCTCCTCACCGCCGTGCGTGACGGGCTCGCCACCCTGTACGAGCCGTCGTCCGGCCGGCTGCACGCCGTGCCGGTGCGGGCGCTCGCTGCGCCGGACGGCCGCGCCAGGCGCGGGCCGGACGGCGAGGTGCTCCGGCGGGCCCTCGGCGGGTGGCCCCACGTGGTGTGGGCGCTGCTGCCCCACGACGCGCGCGGCTGAGAGGGGTGCCGACGGGTGCCGCGCGCCCTCCCGTCGGCGAGGACTCCGCCTCCTCTGGCGCGCCGACGTGGGGCGCGCCACGATGGACGGGCGCACCGCCGTCGAGAAGGAGGAGCTCCATGAGCACCGTCCCGGAGGACGCCCGGCGAGACGCCGGCGCGGAGGGTACCGACGACACGACCAGCCTGGTCGAGGACGCGGAGGCCGCCGCGCAGGAGCCGCCCGCGGCCGAGGAGTACCACCCGCGGCACGCCCGCCCGGACCTCGAGGGCGCCGCCGCGGAGGCGGACGTCCTCGAGCAGAGCCAGGAGGTGCCGGGGTTCGACGGCGCGGACGACCCCGACGCCGTCGACGAGGGCTGACGGCCGGTAGGTTGGGCCCATGACGCAAGCCCTCGTCGACCTGATCCCCGCCCTGCCCAAGGTGCTCCTGCACGACCACCTCGACGGCGGCCTGCGACCGCAGACCGTCCTCGAGCTCGCCGCCGAGGTGGGCCACGAGCTCCCGGCCTCCGACGCCGACACGCTCGGCACCTGGTTCGTCGAGGCCGCCGACTCCGGCTCGCTGGTGCGCTACCTGGAGACGTTCGACCACACGATCGCCGTCATGCAGACGCCGGACGCCCTGGCACGCGTCGCGCGCGAGGCCGTGCTGGACCTGGCTGCGGACGGCGTCGTGTACGCCGAGCAGCGCTGGGCGCCGGAGCAGCACCTGAGCCGCGGCCTGGCGCTGCAGGAGACGGTCGAGGCCGTGCAGGCGGGCATCGACGAGGGCATCCGGGAGGCCGCGGCGCGCGGCCAGCTCATCCGGGTGGGCCAGCTGGTGACGGCCATGCGGCACACCGACCGGTGGCAGGAGATCGCCGAGCTCGCCGTCGCGTACCGCGACCGCGGCGTCGTGGGCTTCGACATCGCGGGCCCCGAGGACGGCTTCCCGCCGTCGCGGCACGCCGAGATCTGGCGCTACCTCGCCGAGCACGACTTCCCGACGACGATCCACGCCGGCGAGGCCGCCGGCCCGGCGTCGATCGCCGAGGCCGTGCACCTGGGCCAGGCCGACCGGATCGGCCACGGCGTGCGGATCGTGGAGGACATCACCTTCCACGAGGGGTTCGACGACGACGGCGAGCGGCGTGCCGACCTGGGCCGGCTGGCGCACTGGGTGCGCGACCACCAGATCGCCCTCGAGGTCTGCCCCGTCTCCAACCTGCAGACCGCGGCGACCACGGCCGCCTCGGTGGCCGACCACCCGATCACCCGGCTCAAGGAGCTGGACTTCGCGGTGACGCTCAACACGGACAACCGCCTCATGTCGCGGACCTCGATGTCGCACGAGATGACACGGCTCGTCACCGAGGCGGGCTGGACCGTCGACGACCTCGCGGACGTCACGCTGACGGCCGCGTGGAGCACGTTCATGCACCACGACGAGCGTCGTGCGCTCGTCGACGACGTCATCCTGCCGGGCTACCAGCAGGTCGAAGGAGCGCAGCGATGAGCGACGCAGCCCGCACCGCCCCGGCGGTGCCCGCGGACCCCGCGGCCCTCGCGCAGCTGGTGGACCACACGCTGCTCAAGCCCGAGGCGACGACCGCGGACGTGACCGCGCTGGTCGAGGAGGGCGCGCGCCTGGGCGTCTTCTCGGTCTGCATCTCGCCGACGTTCGTCGCCCACGCGGCGCGCGTCGCCGCCGGCCGGGTCGCCGTCGCGACCGTCTGCGGCTTCCCCTCCGGCAAGCACGTCAGCGCGGTCAAGGCGGCCGAGGCCGCGCGTGCCGTGGCCGACGGGGCGGACGAGGTGGACATGGTGATCGATGTCGGCGCCGCCAAGGAGGGTGCGTTCGACGCCGTCCGTGCCGACGTCGCCGCCGTGCGGGCGGCCGTCCCCGCCGAGCACCTGCTCAAGGTGATCATCGAGTCGGCGGCGCTCACGGACGACGAGATCGTCGCCGTCTGCCGGGCCGCGAAGGACGCGGGCGCCGACTTCGTGAAGACGTCGACCGGCTTCCACCCCGCCGGCGGCGCCTCGGTGCACGCCGTGTCCCTCATGGCCGACACCGTGGGCGGCGCGCTGGGCGTGAAGGCGTCCGGCGGGATCCGCACGCTGGATGACGCGCTCGCGATGGTCGCCGCCGGTGCTACGCGGCTCGGGCTCTCGGGGACCGCCGGCGTGCTCGCCGGGTTCTCGGGCGCCGCGCCGACCGACGGCGGCAGTGGGTACTGAGCCGCTCGTCGAGGTCGACGGCGCGACGCGCACGCACGGCACCGTGCAGGTGCTCGCGCCGACGTCGCTGACCCTGGGCGCGGGGGAGGCGGCCGCCGTCGTCGGACCGAACGGCAGCGGGAAGTCGACCCTGCTGCGCCTCGTCGCCGGCAAGGACGAGCCGACCACCGGCCGCGTCCGGGTGCTGGGCCTGGCCGCCGGGGAGGCCCGGCTGCGCAGGCGGGAGGACGTCGCCGCGCTGCTGGGCGGCCTGTCCGCCTACCCCGACCTCACGGTGGCCGAGCACCTGCGCCTCGTGGCGTCCGCGTGGGCGGGCCGGCACCCCGGTCCGGACGTCGAGACGGCGCTCGCCGCCGCGGAGCTCGACCGCGTGCGCGACCAGCTCCCGGGCGAGCTGTCGTCCGGGGAGGGTCAGCTGTTCGCCCTGGTGACGACGCTGTACCGGCCGGCGCGCCTCGTGCTGCTGGACGAGCCGGAGCAGCGCCTCGACGCCCGCTGGCGCGCCGTCGCCCGTCGCCTCCTGGCGGGCGCGCTCGACGCGGGCCGGGCGCTGCTCGTGGCGACCCACGACCCGGACCTGCGGGCGGACCTCGCGTCCCGGGGGCGCGAGGTCGAGCTCGCCGCCCCGGCTCCGCGGTGACGACCGGCGTGAGCGACGCCCACGCGGGCCACGTCGACGACGGCTCGCGCGTGCCGTACCGCCGCTGGAGCCGGTGGGTGGCCGGGCTGCGACGCCGGGCGCTCCTGGCGCGCGCCGCCGAGAGCGGCGCGGACCCCCACGACCGGGTCTACCTCGCGTACGGCGTGGTGCTCCTCGCGCTCGTCTACGGGCCGATCCTCTGGTCCGCGCTCGCGCAGGCCGTGGCTGCCGCGCAGGCAGGTGGCCGGCCGGCCCCGTCGGGCGTCGTGGTGGGTGGCGTCGTCGCCGCGACCGTGGTCCTCGTCCTGGGCGTCGCGGCAGCCGCCGGGCTGGCCGTGGCCCGTGCCGGCGGGCCGCTCTGGACCACCCCGGCGGAGGCGACCTTCGCCCTGGGCGGCCAGTTCCGACCGCGCCAGGTGCTGGGGCGGCGCTCGGTCCTGCTCGTGCTCGCAGCGGCGGGGACGGGGGCGTTCGCCGCGACGGCCGCGGCGGTGGGCCTGGCGCCCGGGGCGGTCGACGCCCAGGCGGGCCTGCCGCTGGCCGCCTGGGCGGGCGCCGGAGCCGCGCTGGCCCAGGTCCCGCTGGCCGTGGCGGTGGCCGCACAGACGACCCTGCGCCGCGCCGCGGTGGCGGCCACGGCAGTGCTGCTCGTGCTCGGCGCCGCCGGGGTGTCGGTTGCCGCGTCGCGCGGCGGACTGCTCGGCGGCGGCCTCGACCCCGTGACGACGCCGGCTGTCGTGACGGCGGTGGCGGTCGGCGTCCTGGGCCTGGCGTGCGCGGGGTGGGTCGCGGGGGTCCTCCCGGACCGGCTCGACGTCGACCGCGCCGCCGCGGGCCAGACGCGCACGGTCACGGCCGGTCGAGGTCTGGTCGGCGGGGAGTCCGGCGCACTGGCGGACGTGCTCGGACCGCGGACGTACGCCGGCCGCAGGGCCGGGCTCCCGCGACGGCTGCTGCACCGCGCGCCGCTGGTGGCCCGCGACCTCCTCGGCCTGCGACGCCGCCCCGGGGCCCTGGTCGCCTCGCTGGTGGTGGGGACGGTCGGCGCGCTGCTCGTCCGGGTCGGCGCCGACGGCGGACCCGCGCTGGCGGCGGTCGCGGGTGCGGCGGCGCTGTACGGCGCGGCGCGGACCTGGGCCGACGGCCTGCACGCCTTCGCCGCGCAGCCGCAGCCGGGCGCTCTCCTGCCGGGCTCGGTGAGGCGTGCGGTCGCCGGGCACCTGGTGGTCCCGGCGGTGCTGGCGCTGCTCGTCGCCGGGGCGGCGACGGCCGCAGCGGGAGCGGACGTGGCGCTCCCCGTGGTGCTCGTGGCCGGGACGGTCCTCGCGGTCCGCGCGTGGGTCGCGGGCGCCACGGCGGCCCCACCGGGGCTCTTCACACCGATGATGACCCCGAACGGCGACATGTCGATGCTCGTGCTGGGCGCCTGGTACCTGCGGGGATGGCTCGTCGTCGTCGCCGTGGCGTGGCTCCTGCACCGCGCCGGGCCGGGCGGGGCGCCGACGGCGGCGGTCGTCGTGCTGGCGCTGGTCGCAGGCCTCGCCGCGGCTGCCGCCCGACGGTTCGCGCGCGCCTGACCCTCCGGAGCGGGCCCGGCGACCGCCGCGCCACGCGTGACCGAGGTCACAGCGTCCGTCCATCCCGAGGAAGTTAGGCTCACCTCACCATGTCTGACACGCAGCCTGAGCCCCCCGCCGGACCGCCGGCCCGCAAGCGCACCCCGCGGCACGCCACCGTCTCGGCCGTGCGTCGCCTCACCCCGCACCTGGTGCGCGTCACGATCACGGGCCCCGAGCTCGGCGCGCTCGACCCCACCGGCCACACCGACAGCTACGTGAAGCTGGTGCTCGGCGAGCTCGCGGACGGGCGGCCGCTGCTGCGCGCCTACACGGTGCGGGCCGTGCGGGACACGGCCGCAGGGGCCGAGTGGGACCTCGACCTCGTGGTGCACGGCGACGCGGGCGTGGGCGGTCCCTGGGCCACCCGGGTCGGCCCGGGGGAGCCGGTGACGTTCCTGGGGCCGGGCGGCGGCTACGCCCCCGACCTCGGCGCGCCGTGGCACCTGCTCGTCGGCGACGACTCGGCCCTGCCGGCCATCGCCGCCGCGCTCGAGTCGCTGCCTGCCGGGGCGGTCGCGCACGCCGTCGTCGAGGTGCCCGGACGCGAGGACGAGCTGCCCCTGGACACCGCCGCCGACCTCACCGTCACCTGGGTGCACCGCTCCGCGGGCGACGGGGACCTCGCCGCCGCCACGCGCGCCGCCGCCGGCTCGTTCCCCCCAGGTGTGCCGCACGTCTTCCTGCACGGCGAGGCCGACTGCGTGCGCGACCTGCGCCGCTGGGTGCGCACGGAGCTCGGCGTCCCGCGCGAGCTGCTCTCGGCCTCCGGCTACTGGCGCCGCGGGAGCGACGACGAGGAGTGGCGGGCGCGCAAGCGCGACTGGAACGCCGCCGTCGAGCAGGACGACGCCGCCCTGGTCGGCTGACGCGCGCCGGTCAGGTGCCCGGGGTCAGACCCCCAGCGCCGTCCGCAGCTCGGCCTTGATCCGGTCGAGCTTCTTGTGCGCCGCGACGCGCAGCTGTCCGACGTCGAGCGCGGAGGCGTCCGGCGCCACCGGCTCGACGACCTCGAGGTAGCACTTCACCTTCGGCTCGGTCCCGCTGGGCCGCACGACGACGCGCGTGTCGTCGGCCCCCAGCAGCACCACGCCGTCGGTGGGCGGCAGGCCGTCGATGCCGTCGCCCAGGTCGAGCACCTGGGCGACGCCCGCCCCCGCGAGGGTGCGCGGCGGTGCCGTGCGCAGCCGCGACATCGTCTCCGGGATCCGGGACAGGTCGTCGAACCGCAGGGAGAGCTGGTCCGTGACGAACAGCCCGTTCTCGCGCGCGACGTCGTCCAGGGCGTCGACGAGCGTGCGCCCCTCCGCCTTGAGCCGCGCGGCGAGCAGCGCGATCAGCACCGCGGTGCTCAGGCCGTCCTTGTCGCGCACGTGCGCCGGGTCGACGCAGTAACCCAGCGCCTCCTCGTAGCCGAAGACCAGCCCCGGGGTCCGCGAGATCCACTTGAAGCCGGTGAGGGTGGTCGCGTGCCCGACGCCGTACCGCACCGCGATCGACGACAGCACCCGCGAGGACACCACCGAGCAGGCCACGACCGGGCCGGTGGAGCCCGCCGGTGCGGGCACGTCGCCCCGCGCCATGCGGCGGACCGCCTCGCGGCCGAGGAGGGCTCCGACCTCGTCGCCGTGCAGCATGCGCCAGCCCTGCGAGCGGGCGGTCTCGGCGCCCTGGTGCGTGCCGACCGTCGGGTCGTAGACGGCGACGGCGCACCGGTCGGCGTCGGGGTCGTTCGCGATCACCAGGTCGGCGTGCGCCTCGGCGAGGGCGACCGCCATGTCGATCGCGCCGGGCTCCTCCGGGTTCGGGAACCGCACGGTGGGGAAGGCCGGGTCCGGGTGGAGCTGCTCCTCGACCGGGGTCACCTGGGTGAACCCGGCGTCGGCGAGCACCCGCGCGAGCACCCGCCCGCCCACCCCGTGCAGCGACGTGGTGACGATGCGCAGCGCCGCGCGCTCGGCCGGCCCCGTGGAGGTGCCGACCCGGTCGGCGAGGGCGTGCACGGAGGCCAGGTACGCGTCGACGACCTCCCGGCCGAGGACCGTCCAGCCGGTCTCCACGCGCGGCACGCCCGACGCGGGGCCCGCCGCCGCGATGCGCTCGGCGATGCGCGCGTCGTGCGGTGGCACGATCTGCGCGCCCTGGCCGGCGTCGGTCACGACCCGCCCGCCGAGGTAGACCTTGTACCCGTTGTCCTGCGCCGGGTTGTGGCTCGCGGTGACCATGACCCCCGCGTCGGCGTCCAGGTGCCGCACCGCGAACGCCAGGACCGGCGTCGGCAGGGCGGCGGGCAGCAGCAGGACCTCGGCTCCCGCCGCGGTGAGCACGGCCGCCGTGTCCGTCGCGAACACGGAGGACCGGTCGCGCGCGTCGTACCCGACCACCACGCGTGGCGCGACGCCCGGGCCCAGCGACGACGTCAGGTACGCGCCGAGGCCGGCCGCCGCCGTCGTGACGACGGCGCGGTTCATCCGGTTCGGCCCCGGCGCCATCGCGCCGCGCAGCCCGGCCGTGCCGAACTGGAGCGAGCCCGCGAAGCGGTCCCGCAGCAGCGCGACGGCTTGCTCACGGGTGCTCGCGCGCGGCGACGACGTCTGCTCGGCGAGCCGCGACAGCTCCGCCTTGTCGTCGTCGTCGACGTCGTAGCGGATCCAGCGTTCCACCGCGTCGAGCAGCGCGGACAGGTCGAGCGCCCTCGCAGCCGGCTCGAAGGCCGGGTCGTCGGTGTCCAGGCTCATGGCGGGTCCCCCTCGGTCGGTGCGCAGTCGGTGGACGGAGTCAGATCGCGGTCACATGTGCGGTCACGTGGCGGTCACATCGCGGTGACGATGCGGGCGAGCAGCTCGCTGATGCGGGGGCCGGCGGCCCGGCCGGCCTCCAGCACCTCCTCGTGCGACAGCGGCTGCGGGCTGATGCCTGCCGCGAGGTTCGTCACGAGGGAGACGCCGAGGACCTCCATGCCGGCGTGCCGCGCGGCGATGGCCTCCAGCGTCGTCGACATGCCGACGAGGTCGGCGCCCAGGAGCCCGGCCATCTTGACCTCGGCCGGGGTCTCGTAGTGCGGGCCGCGGAACTGGGCGTAGACGCCCTCGGGCAGCTCCGGGTCGACGGACCGGGCGACCTCCCGCAGCCGCGGGGAGTACAGGTCGGTGAGGTCGACGAACGTCGCGCCCTCGAGGGTCGAGGTGCCCGTGAGGTTGATGTGGTCCCGGATCAGCACCGGCTGCCCGGGCCGCCACGCCATGTGCAGCCCGCCGCAGCCGTTGGTGAGGACGACGGTCTCGCAGCCGGTGGCGGCGGCGGTGCGCACCCCGTGCGCGACGCGGCGCACGCCCTTGCCCTCGTACAGGTGCGTGCGCCCGCCGATGACGAGCGCGTGCCGCACCGAGCCGTCGGGACGCTCCACCCGCACGGACCGGGTGGTGGCCGCGTGGCCGGCGACGGCCGGCCGGGAGAAGCCGGGGATCTCGTGCGTCGGGACCTCGGCGACGACGTCGCCGATCAGCTCTGCGGCGCCGCCCCAGCCGGAGCCGAGCACCAGGGCGACGTCGTGGCCCGGCACCCCCGTCACCTCGGCGATGTGGTCGGCCGCCGCACGGGCGACGTCGAACGGGTCGGTGGTCGGGTCGTCGAGGTCCCCGACGCTGCGGCTCGTGGTGCTCATGGTCCCGAGGGTAGTCCGCGCGGGGGCGCCGCGCCGCGTCGGCGCAGGTGGCCCCGCAGCCTGACACAATGGCACCCGTGCCCTCCGTGAACACCCCTTCCCCGGACACCACCCCGGACACCCCGGCCTCGTCGATCGCCCCCACCCCCGGCGTCCCCGAGACCGACCCTCGCGCTCCCCACGTGGTCGTGGTCGGCGGCGGCCCGGGCGGCTACGAGGCCGCCCTCGTGGCCCGCCGGCTCGGGGCCCGCGTCACGGTCGTCGAGCGCCAGGGCCTCGGCGGCGCCGCCGTGCTGACCGACGTGGTGCCGTCCAAGACGCTCATCGCCACCGCCGAGTGGTTCACCACCGCGGAGCAGGGCGCCGAGCTCGGCGTCCGCGGCGAGACGCCGGCGGGCGAGCGGCGCGACCACGTCGACCTCAAGGCCGTCAACGCCCGGGTGCTCGCCCTCGCCGACGCGCAGTCCCGCGACATCCACGCCCGGCTCGAGCGCGAGGGCGTCGAGATCGTCGCCGGCACCGGGCGGCTCGACGGGCCGTCACGCGTCGTCGTCGAGCACCCCGAGGGCACCGCGGCGACGACGACGCTCGACGCCGACACCGTGCTGCTCGCCGTCGGCGCGACGCCGCGCACGCTGCCCACCGCCGTCCCCGACGGGGAGCGGATCCTCACGTGGACCCAGCTGTACCGGCTCACCGAGCTACCCGAGCGGCTGATCGTGGTCGGCTCCGGGGTCACCGGCGCCGAGTTCGCGGGCGCCTACCAGACGCTCGGCTCCCAGGTCGTGCTCGTCTCCTCGCGCGACCGGGTCCTGCCCGGCGAGGACATGGACGCGGCCGAGCTGCTCGAGGGGGTCTTCCGCTCCCGCGGCATGACCGTCATGTCCCGCTCCCGTGCCGCCTCCGCCGAGCGCACCGCCGACGGCGTCGCCGTCACGCTCTCCGACGGCCGGGTCGTCGAGGGGTCGCACGTCCTCATCGCCGTCGGCGCCGTCCCCTCCACGGCGGGCCTCGGGCTCGAGGAGGCAGGGGTGCGCCTGTCCGCGAGCGGCCACGTCGAGGTGGACCGGGTGTCGCGCACCTCCGTGCCCGGCGTGTACGCCGCGGGCGACTGCACGGGCGTCCTGCCGCTCGCGTCCGTGGCCGCCATGCAGGGGCGCATCGCGATGTCGCACGCCCTCGGCGACGCCGTCGCGCCCCTCAAGCTGGGGCGGGTCGCGGCCAACATCTTCACGGGGCCCGAGATCGCCACCGTCGGGTTCAGCGAGGAGAAGCTGCGCGAGCGCGGCCACCGCTACGTCACCACGACCCTGCCGCTGGCCCGCAACCCGCGCGCCAAGATGCTCGGCATGCGCGACGGGTTCGTGAAGCTCTTCGCCCACCCCGACGCGGGCGTCGTGCTGGGCGGCGTCGTGGTGGCGCCGCGGGCCAGCGAGCTGATCTTCCCCATCACGCTCGCCGTCGCGCACCGGCTGACCGTGGACGACGTCGCCGACGCGTTCACCGTGTACCCGTCCCTGTCGGGCTCGATCGCGGAGGCGGCGCGCGTGCTGCACGGTCAGTCGGGGGAGGGCCTCAGCGCCTGACCCCGGCGCTCAGGCGCGGCCGTCGAGCCGCGCCAGCAGCGCCGGCCACGCGGCGGCGAACGCCGGCAGCAGGGGCAGCGTCGCGACGTCGTCGACGGCGACCCAGCGCACGTCGAGGCTCTCCGGGTCCGCGGGCGCCGGCGCGACGTCGGCCCCGGGCGCGACGTCCGCGAGGACGGTCGTGTAGGCCCACGGACCGTGGTCGAGGACGTGCGTGCCCAGCACGTGCACCGCGCGCGGCGGCACGGCGGCCTCCTCGAGGCTCTCGCGCAGCGCCCCGTCCAGCGGCGTCTCGTCCGGGGCCAGGGCGCCACCGGGGACCGCCCACGTGCCGCCCTGGTCCGACCAGGGGGCGCGATGCTGCAGCACCACGTCGGTCACGTCGCCGCGCGGCGCCCGCCGCGCGAGCAGCAGCCCCGCCGCGCCGTACAGGCCCCAGTGCCGGTGGTCCCCGCACGCCACCCAGCCGTCCCCGGCATGCCGGTGGAGGGTCTCGCGCGGGGGGAACGGGCTGGGCACGCCGCCAGGCTACAGGCGAGGATGGACCGGTGAGCGACGACGGCGCCGATGACTCCCGCGCGTACGGCCGGTCTTCCTGACCCATGGAGGACGACAAGGCGGACGACCAGGTGACCACCGTGCCCGACGACCGTCCGGGCACGCTGCCCGACGCCTACGACCGACCCGGCTGGAAGCGCGACGTCACGATCTTCCTCGCCGGGCAGACGGTCTCGCTGCTCGGGTCGATGCTCGTGCAGTTCGCCGTGATGTGGCACCTCACGATCGTCACGCGGTCCGGGTCGGTGCTGATGCTCAGCATCGTGTTCGGGATGCTCCCGCAGGCGTTCGTGTCCGTCTTCGGGGGTGTGTGGGCCGACCGGCACTCCCGCAAGCTCCTGATCATCGGTGCGGACACCGCCATCGCGACGATCACCCTGGGCCTGGCGCTGCTCATGCTCTCCGGCGTCGACGACCTGTGGGTCATCTACGTGGCGCTCGCGGTCCGCTCCACCTTCGCCGGGATCCAGACGCCCTCGGTGAACGCGATGGTGCCGCAGATCGTGCCCGCCGCGCAGCTCCTGCGCATCAACGGGATCAACCAGTCCGTCCAGTCCGGCATGATGCTGCTGGCCCCGGTGCTGGCCGCCGCGATCTACGCGAGCTTCGACATCGTGGCCGTCTTCCTGGTCGACGTGGTCACCGCCCTCGTCGGGGTGGGGTTGCTCCTCCTGGTCCGGGTGCCGCGGCTGGTGCGGCACGACGAGGCTGCTGCCGCGGGGGAGGGCGGCGCCGCCGAGCGGCCCACCTACTTCGGGGACCTGGCGGCCGGGGTCCGGTACGTCCGTGGCCACGCGGCCGTCCGGTGGCTCATGACGATCTTCGCCACGACCATGGTGCTCATCGGCGCGCCGTCGTACCTCACCCCGCTCATGGTGACCCGCACCTTCGGCGACGAGGTGTGGAAGCTCACCACGAACGAGGTCTTCTGGGCGGCAGGCATGCTCGCCGGCGGGCTCGCGATGGCGCTGGTCGGGACGCGGGTCACGAACCGGGTGGCGCTCGTCGTCGGGACGACGTTCTCCGCGGGGGTGTGCACCGTCGGGCTCGGCCTGTCGACGAACATGTGGGTGTTCTACTCGCTGGGCCTGCTGGTCGGTGTCTCGTTCACGCTGATGTCCGCACCGAGCATGGCCATCCTGCAGGAGACCGTGGAGCCCGAGATGCAGGGCCGCGTCTTCGGTTTCGTCGGCATCGTCATGACCGTGGCGATGCCGCTGAGCATGGTCGTCTTCGGCCCGCTCGCCGACCGGTACTCGGTGCAGGTGCTGCTGGTCGTCGCCGGCACGCTGCTCGCCGCGTTCGTCGCCGTCGTGCTGGCCGTGCCGTCCGCGCGCCGCTCGCTCGCCGCCGTCGCCCGCCCCGTCGAGGTGCCCACCTGAGGCGACGTGCGTGCTGACCTGATCCTCATTCGGCCCGAATGAGGATCAGGTCAGCACGCACGATGCTCAGTCGACGATCTCGCAGATGACGGCGCCGGCCGTGACGGTGGCGCCGGGGGCGGCGGACAGCGACCGGACGGTGCCGGCCCGGTGCGCCAGGAGCGGCTGCTCCATCTTCATGGCCTCGAGCACGACGACGAGGTCGCCCTCGGCCACCTGGGCGCCGTCCTCGACGGCGACCTTGACGATGGTGCCCTGCATCGGGGACGCGAGCGTCTCGCCGCTCGCCGCGGCGGACGCGCGGGCGCCCTGGCGGCGGGTCGGACGGCGCGCCGCGTTGGCGCGCCGGGCGCGGCCGGCCGCGACGCCGAGGCCTGCGGGCAGCACGACCTCGAGCCGGCGGCCGCCGACCTCCACGACGACGCGCTCGGCGAGCTCCTCGGACGGCTCGTCGGCGTCGGGCGCCGGGGTGGGTGCGGGCGCGAGGGAGCTCAGCTCGCCCGCGAAGTCGGTCTCGATCCAGCGCGTGTGCACGCGGAACGGGCCGTCGGCGGGGACGAAGTCGTCGGACTCCATCACGGCGCGGTGGAACGGCACGACGGTGGGGATGCCCGCGACCTCGAGCTCGCGCAGCGCGCGGCGGGCGCGCTGCGCCGCCTGCGCACGGGTGGCGCCGGAGACGATCAGCTTGGCGATCATCGAGTCGAACGCGCCGGAGATCGTGTCGCCCTCGACCACGCCGGTGTCGACACGCACCCCGGGACCGCTCGGCCAGCGCAGCGTGCTCACGGTGCCGGGCGAGGGCAGGAAGCCCGCGGCAGGGTCCTCGCCGTTGATGCGGAACTCGAAGGAGTGGCCGCGCACGGTCGTGGAGTCGTAGCCGAGGGGCTCGCCGGCGGCGATGCGCAGCTGCTCGCGCACCAGGTCGATGCCGGTGACCTCCTCGGTGACCGGGTGCTCCACCTGCAGCCGGGTGTTCACCTCGAGGAAGGACAGGGTGCCGTCGGTGCCGACGAGGAACTCGCACGTGCCGGCGCCCACGTAGCCCGCCTCGCTGAGGATGGCGCGCGACGCGCGGTCCAGCTCGGCCTCCTGCTCCGGGGTGAGGAAGGGCGCGGGCGCCTCCTCGACGAGCTTCTGGTGCCGGCGCTGCAGGGAGCAGTCGCGGGTGGACACCACGACGACGTTGCCGTGCGCGTCGGCCAGGCACTGCGTCTCGACGTGCCGCGGGCGGTCGAGGTAGCGCTCCACGAAGCACTCGCCGCGCCCGAACGCGGCCACGGCCTCGCGCACCGCGGACTCGTACAGCTCGTCGATCTCGTCGGCGCTGCGGGCGACCTTGAGGCCCCGGCCGCCGCCCCCGAACGCCGCCTTGATCGCGATGGGCAGCCCGTGCTCGGCGGCGAAGGCGTGCACCTCGTCGGCGCCCTGCACCGGGTCGGGCGTGCCCGGGACCAGCGGGGCGCCGGCGGCCTGCGCGATGTGCCGCGCGCTCACCTTGTCGCCGAGGGACTCGATCGCCGCGGGCGGCGGGCCGATCCACACCAGGCCGGCGTCGAGCACCGCCTGCGCGAACTGCGCGTTCTCCGACAGGAAGCCGTAGCCCGGGTGCACCGCGTCCGCGCCGGAGCGCCGCGCGACGTCGAGCAGCTTGGCGACGTCGAGGTAGGTGTCGGCGGCGCGCTGGCCCTGCAGCGCGAAGGCCTCGTCGGCGAGCCGGACGTGCAGCGCGTCGCGGTCGGAGTCGGCGTAGACGGCGACGGAGGCGATCCCGGCGTCGGTGCAGGCACGGGCGATGCGGACGGCGATCTCGCCGCGGTTCGCGACGAGGACCTTGCTGATGGTGGGCACGGCTCACGGTAACGCGTGCTCCGTCGTCGTCCTGCACCTGCGGGCCGCCCGCGCAGAAGTCTGTGCCCGGTGCCAACGGCGATCCGGGCCGTTTGGAGGGATCCCACATGGACCTGGGGCATGACGGGTGTCGGACCTGCTCCCCGTTGGTGGTTTCGACAGCCCGGCAGCCCGGCGGGGGTGCGGTCGTCAGTCGCGCAGGTGGCGCCAGGGCACGTCCAGCTCGCCGAGGAGCTCGCGCAGCAGCGGGAGACTGAGCCCCACCACGCCGTGGTGGTCGCCCTCGACCCGCTCGACGTAGGGGCCGCCGAGCCCGTCGATCGTGAAGGCGCCCGCCACCTCGAGCGGCTCGCCGGTGGCGACGTAGGCGTCGATCTCGTCGTCGTCCAGGTCGGCGAAGTGCACGGTCGTGGCCGACGACGCGCCGAGGGTCGCGCCCGTGCCGCCGTCCTCGTCGTCCCGGAGGTCGACCAGCCAGTGACCGGTGTGCAGCACGGCGGCGCGGCCGCGCATGGCGCGCCAGCGGCGGCGGGCGTCCGCGGCGTCGGCGGGCTTGCCGACGACCTCCCCGTCGAGCTCGAGCATGGAGTCGCACCCGAGCACGAGGGCGGACACGTCGTCCTCCACCTGCCGGCTCACGGCCTCCGCCTTGGCCTGCGCGAGGACGAGGACGGCGTCCGCGGGCTCCAGGTCGTCCTCGGCCCGGTCCCGTGCGGCCGCGAGCACCGCGGGCTCGTCGACGTCGGAGACGACGACCTGCGGGGTGACGCCCGCCGCAGCCAGGGTGGCCAGGCGGGCGGGGGAGCGGGAGGCGAGCACGAGGCTGACGGTAGGCACGGTCGCACCCTACCCACCGGGACCCACCGTGCCGGGCTGCGGAGCGGTACGGGTCAGCCCGTGTGCAGCAGCAGGCTCGACACGAGCAGCACGACCGGTGACGCGATCGTGGTGACCAGGACGGTGTCGCGCGCCAGCATCTCGCCCGTACGGAAGCGGGCGGCGTAGTTGTACACGTTCTGCGCGACCGGGAGGGCAGCGAGCGTGACCGCCGTGGCGACCTGCGCGGCGTCGAGCCCGACCACGTACCGGGCCAGGACGAACGTGACGGCCGGCATGACGACCGCCTTCAGGGTGGCTGCCACGACCACCGCCGACCGTCCGCCGGGCTGCTGGAACGGGCGCGCGCCGTGCAGCGACATCCCGAAGGCCAGCAGGATCATCGGCACGGCGGCGCCGCCCAGGATCTCCAGCGGGGCGAGCACCGGCGCCGGCACGCTCCACCCGGTCACGGAGACCACCGCCCCCGCCAGGGAGCCGAGGATGATCGGGTTGCGCACCGGCTGGCTGAGCACGAACCGCACCGACACCCGCCCGGACGTCTGCGCGTCCAGCACGAGCAGCGTCACGGGCGCGAGGACCAGCAGCTGCAGCAGGATCACCGGGACGACGGCGGCCGGGTCGCCCAGCACGTAGACCGCCACCGGCAGGCCGATGTTGTTCGCGTTGACGTACCCGGACGACACCGCCCCGATCGTCGCCTCCGCGGCCGGGCGGCGCAGCCACAGCAGGTTGAGGACGACGAACGCCCCGGCCATCGTGACGGCCGCGACGGCCTGCACGAGCAGCGGGGCCTGGAACAGCTCGCCCACGTCGGCCCGCGCGATGACCGTGAAGAGCAGCGCCGGGCTCGCGACGAAGAACCCGATCCGGTTGAGCGCGGTGCCGGCGTCGGGCCCGCCGAGGCGCAGGCGCGCCGCGACGTACCCGACGCCGATGACCACGCCGATGATCGCGAAGCCGGTGAGGATGCCTTCCATGCAGGGCCGGGCGCCTGGGGGGCGGGGGCGCCGCCGTCAGGCGCGCGGGTCGCGGAGCGCGCCGGTCAGCACGTCGAGGCCCACCGAGCCCAGGCTCAGCGCCTGCGCGTGGAACTCCCGCAGGTCGAACTGGGTGCCGCGGGCGGTCGCCGCGGCCCGGGCGTCCTCGCGCGCCTGCTCCCACAGCCGCTGGCCCACCTTGTAGGAGGGCGCCTGGCCGGGCCAGCCGAGGTACCGGTTGAGCTCGAAGCGCACGAACGACTCGGGCATGTTGACGTTCGCCCGGAGGAACGGCCACGCCTTCTCCGCGTCCCAGGTGCCCCCGCCCCACGCCTCGGGGGCCTTCTTGCCCAGGTGGACGCCGATGTCGAGCACGACGCGGGCGGCGCGCATGCGCTGCGCGTCGAGCATGCCGAAGCGGTCGCCGGGGTCGTCGAGGTGGCCGAGGTCCGCCATGAGTCGCTCGGCGTACAGGGCCCACCCCTCGCCGTGGCCGGAGACCCAGCACATGAGGCGGCGCCAGGAGTTGAGCGTGTCGCGCGCGACGACGGCGGCGGCGCACTGCAGGTGATGGCCCGGCACGCCCTCGTGGTAGACGGTCGTCTTCTCCCGCCAGGTGTTGAACTCGGTGACGTCCGCGGGCACCGACCACCACATGCGGCCCGGGCGCGAGAAGTCGTCGCTCGGCGGCGTGTAGTAGATGCCGCCGGTCTGCGTGGGGGCGATGCGGCACTCGATCGTGCGCACGGGACCCTCGATGTCGAAGTGGGTGCCGGCGAGGTCCTCGATCGCGGCGTCGGCGGTCTCCTGCATCCAGCGACGCAGGGCGTCCGTGCCGTGCAGGGTGCGGGCCGGGTCGGCGTCGAGCGCGGCCACGGCGTCCTCGACGCTCGCACCCGGACCGGCGATCTGGCGGGCCACCGCCTCCTGCTCGGCGACGATCCGGGCCAGCTCGTCCAGGCCCCAGGCGTACGTCTCGTCGAGATCGACCTCGGCGCCGAGGAACTCGCGGGAGAAGCGCGCGTACCGGTCGCGGCCCACGGCGTCGGCCTCGGGAGCCTGGGGCGCCAGGTCGCGCTCCAGGAAGTCGGCCAGGCGGCCGTACGCGGCGCGGGCGGCGTCCGCGCCACGCTCCAGCTCGGCCCGTACGAGGCTGCAGGCCGCGGAGTCGTCCAGCACGGCGGCAGCGTCCTCGCCGCGCACCAGCCCGCGGAAGAAGGACTCCTCCCCGGCGAGCTCGCGCGACTGCGACACGCCCTCGCGCACCTGGCGGATCGCGGCGACCTGGCCCCGGCGGGCGGCCTCCGTGAGCGAGGCGACGTAGCCCTCGACCGCGTCGGGGACCGCGTTGAGCCGGGCGGCGACGTTCTCCCACGCCTCCACCGAGCCGGTGGGCATGAGGTCGAACACGTCACGCAGCTCCTGCACCGGTGACGCGATGTTGTTGAGGCTGGCGAGCGGCTCGCCCGCCTCGTGCAGCTCGAGCTGGAGGCCGACCCGCTCGCGCATCGCCGCGAGGGTGACGCGGTCGACGGCGTCGAGCGGGCCGCCGGCGCGCTCCGCGGTGTCGAGCTCGCGCAGCACCGCGCGGTCGCTCTCGGCGCGGGCGTCGTGGCCGGCGGGGGACAGGTCGGTCATGAGGTGGTCGAACCCGGACAGGCCGATCGACGTGGCGAGCAGCGGGTCGAGCTCGGCGGAGCGCGCGACGTACGCGTCGGCGACGGCGTCGACGGCGGAGGGCGTGCGCCCCGTCCCACCGGACGGGGTGCTGGAGGTCGGGGTGTGCTGAGTCACACGCCGCAGCCTAGCCCGGCGGGCCAGGCTGCGGCCGCCGGCGGGCGCCGACCGTCAGCGCCGCCCGTCAGACCGGCGGGGGAGTGCGGTCGTCGTACCGCTCGACGCGGTGGCTGGTGTGGGTGCGCTGCCGGTTCTGGACGAGGCCGAGGATCAGGGCGAGCACGCCCGCTCCGATGCAGATGTACCCGACGATGTTCAGGTTCACGACCTCCCACGTGTCCGGGGCGATCGCGAAGGCGAGCACGGCGCCGACGACGATGAGGAAGATGCCGAGTCCGATTCCCATGAGCGTGCCTCCGTTCCTGGTGCGCGGCGGTGTCCGACGCACCGCTCATCCCGATCATGTCGAGCACGGCTCCTCCTCGCGCGTTCTGCGCTGCGTCGTCGCCTACCGGGCGGACGCCTCGCCGCCGCGTCCGTCGCAGACCGGGCCGGTCGACCCGCGCCAGATGATGGTGTTGAGCGGGTCGCTGGGTGGGTCCGGGGTGGGCTCTCCGCGCAGGGTCGCGACCATGCGTGCCATGGCCGCACGACCCAGCCGGTGGTGGTCGACCTGGACGGTCGTGAGGGTCGGCTCGAGGTAGGCGCCGAGCTGCTGGTTGTCCCAGCCCGTGACGCTGAGGTCCCCGGGTATCGACCACCCGCGCTCGCGCGCTCCCTGCACGACCCCGCCCGCGACGGTGTCGGAGGCGGCGACGACGGCGGTCGGACGGTCCTCCGCGGGCAGGGCGTGGACCGCGGCGCGGCCGGAGGCGGCCGACCAGTCGCCCTCGTGCACGAGCGCCGGGCCGAGCCCGAGCCGCTCGACCGTGGCGACGAAGACGTCGCGGCGCCCCCGGGCGGACGCGAAGTCCAGCGCACCGGTCACGTGCAGGAACCGCCGGTGGCCGAGGTCCGCGAGGTGCTCGACGAGCTCGGCGACGGGTGAGCCGTCGGCGAGCTCGCCGACGCCCCGGAAGCTCTCGTCGTAGTCGGCCGACGCGACGATGGCGGCGCGCGCGGGCACCCGGTGCTCGGACGCCGGCGGCAGCGGGGCGAGGGCGAGGACCCCCTCGACCTGGCCCGAGTCCGCGAGCTCCAGCACGCGGTCGAACCGCTCCGCGGCCGTCCCCTCCACGGTCAGGGCCTCGATCGTGTACCCGTGCTCGTGCGCGACCTCGATGACGCCGCCGAGGATCTGCGGAGGGCCGTAGGTCGCGACGGCGGGCAGGAGGACGGCGACCCGCCCGCTGCGGCGCGTGCGCATCGAGCGGGCCGCGAGGTTCGGCCGGTAGTCGAGCTCCTGGATCGCGCCGGCGACGCGCGCCACGGTCTCCGGACGCATCCGCGGGTCGTCGCGCAGGTAGCGGGAGACGGTCTGGTGGGACACCCCGGCGGCCTTGGCGACCTCCCAGATCGTCGCGCGACGCTCCTGCCCCGTGCGCTCCTCCGTCATGCCTCGTCCTCGCTGGTCATGGGGCCCCCTCGGCCTGGCGTCCGGTCATTCTGGCACGCCGCGCGACGCCGGGGCGCGAGGGCAGGTAGTTGCGGTGTGATCGATCACCTTCTACGGTGTCGGCCTGAAGTGATCGATCACTTTAGCATCGGTGCGCCGGCACGAGCCGAGGCCCTGACGCACACCGCTCGACGACGAGAGGACCGACCCATGGCACCACGCCCACCCCTCCGGCCGCGGAGGGACGGATGACGGCGCTCGAGGAGGCCGCGACCCGGGACCGGCAGGGCACGGCGCCGTCCGCCGACGCCCCCGGTGCCCCGCGCCGGCCGCTGCCGTGGTGGCGCCGGATGGTGCGCGACCGGGCCGTGCTGCTCCTCGCCCTGCCGGCGATGGCCGTCGTCATCGTGTTCCAGTACCTGGCGCTCGGCGGCAACGTCATCGCGTTCCAGGACTACCAGCCGTACCTCGGCATCGGGCGCAGCCTGTGGGTGGGCCTCGAGAACTTCTCGATCCTCTTCTCCGGCGACCCCGAGTTCCTCAACGCGCTGCGCAACACCCTGGTCATCACGCTGCTGCAGACGGTGCTCGTCTTCCCCGCGCCGATCGTCCTGGCGCTGCTGCTGCACAGCCTCGTGTCCAACCGGGTGCGCCAGTGGGTGCAGTCGGTGCTGTACCTGCCGCACTTCCTGTCCTGGGTGATCGTGGTCGCGGTCTTCCAGCAGGTGCTCGGCGGGGCCGGCCTCATCAACAACTTCCTGCGGGCGCACGGGTGGCAGCCGATCGACGTCATCGGCAACTCCGACGCGTTCTACGGGCTCGTGACCTCCCAGGTCATCTGGAAGGACACCGGCTGGGCGACCATCCTCTTCCTCGCCGTGCTCGCGGGGATCGACAAGTCGCTGTACGAGGCGTCGGCCGTCGACGGGGCCACCCGGTGGCGCCAGACCTGGCACATCACCCTGCCCGGGATGCGGCCGATCATCATCATGCTGCTGATCCTCAAGCTGGGGGACTCCCTCAGCGTCGGCTTCGAGCAGCTCCTCCTCCAGCAGGACGCCGTCGGGCTCGGCGTGTCCGAGGTGCTGGACACCTACGTCTACAACCAGGGCGTCGTCGGCGGGTACTGGGGCGTCGCGGCCGCCGTCGGGCTGGTCAAGGGCGTGCTCGGCCTCGTCCTGGTGCTCGTCGCCAACAAGGTCGCCCACCTGTTCGGCGAGGAAGGGGTCTACCGCGCATGACCATCACCCGAGAGCCCGTCGCGCCCGCCGCGCCCGCCGGCGCCCCGCCCCGCCGACGGCGCGCCGTCGTCGACGGCGTGGCGATGCCCGGCCCCGCCGAGCGGGCCGTCAAGGCCGTCGTCCTCACCGTCGCGTGCGCGGTGGTGATCCTGCCCTTCGTGGGGATCGTCTCGACCAGTCTCGCGACGCCCGAGCAGGTCACCCGGGCGGGCGGGTTCGTCCTGCTGCCCACGGGGATCGACCTCAGCGCCTACCGGATGATCTTCGCCGGGGGCGTCGTGACGCAGGCCCTGTGGGTCAGCGTCATGGTCACCGCCGTCGGCACCGCGATCAGCCTCGCCCTCACGACCACGCTCGGCTGGGCCCTGAGCCGGCGGGGCGCGTTCGGCGTCCGGGGGATGCTGCTCCTGGTGCTGGTCAGCCTGCTGTTCAACCCCGGCATGATCCCCAGCTACCTGGTGGTCCAGCGGCTCGGCCTGCTCGACAGCCTCTGGGCGCTGATCATCCCCACGTCGGTCTCGGCGTTCAACGTCGTCGTCGTCCGGGCCTTCTTCGTCCAGCTCCCGAACGAGATCATCGACAGCGCCCGCATCGACGGCGCCACCGAGTGGCAGCTGTTCCGCCGCATCGGCCTGCCCCTGTCGAAGCCCGTGCTCGCCGTGGTCGGCCTCTTCTACGGCGTCGGCTACTGGAACGCCTTCTTCAGCGCCCTGCTGTACATCTCCGACTCCAGCAAGTGGCCGCTGCAGCTCGTGCTGCGCACCTACGTGGTGGACGGGTCGCAGCTCGGCTCGCAGGACCTGGGCATCGACGCCTCGGCCCTGCCGCCGCAGACGTCCCTGCAGATGGCGATCCTCGTGGTCTCCGTCGTGCCGGTGCTCGTGGTCTACCCGTTCCTGCAGCGTCACTTCGCCAAGGGGATGCTCACCGGCGCCGTCAAGGGCTGACGCGCCCGTCCCCCACCGCACCTGTCAGCGCACCGCCACCCGCTCAACGAGGAGTCCTTCGCATGATCCCCACCCCGCTCGCCGAGGCCCGGATGTCCCGCCGCAACCTGCTGCTCGGCGGCCTCGGCCTGGGCGCGTCCGCCATGCTCGGCACCGCCGCGTGCAGCAACGAGGGCCGCGGCGTCGCCGCGGTCTCCGCCGCCCAGAACGCCTCCGTGCTGCCGAAGTACATCCCCTACACCGGCGTGAAGATCGACATCAAGGGCACCCGGGGCGTGCCCGACACGATGCTCCGGTACCCGGCCAGCCCGAAGAAGGCGGCCTCCGGCCAGCCGGGCGACGGCGAGGACGTGTCGGTGTTCACGATGACCAACAGCCCCGTCCCGCCCGCGCTGGAGAAGAACGAGTACTGGCAGGAGCTCAACTCCCGCCTCGGCTTCGCCCTCTCCGTCGCGCTCACGCCGTCCGGCGACTACAACGACCGCTTCCAGACCACGGTCGCCGGCGACCGGCTGCCCGACATCTTCTCCTTCTTCCCGGGCTCGGTCCCCGGCCTGCCGAGCCTCCTGCAGGAACGGGCGACCGACCTCACCGACCTGCTCGCCGGCGACGCCGTCGAGAAGTACCCCTTCCTCGCGAACATCCCCACCGAGAGCTGGCAGAACTGCCTCTACAACGGCAAGGTCATGGCGGTGCCGGTGCCGCGCGGCCCCGCCCAGAGCGGCGTGTTCTACGCCCGCCAGGACTGGTTCGCGTCCGAGGGCATCGACCCCCAGGTGAAGTCCGTGGACGAGTTCCACGCCCTGTGCCAGGAGCTCACGGGCGGGAACACGTGGGCGCTCGGACGCGTGCCCCTCGGCTTCCTGCGGCAGATGTACGAGATCCCGAACGGCTGGTCGGACGACGGCGGCACGCTCACCAGCGCGAACCTGCACGAGGCGCAGGAGGAGGCGCTCGAGGCCGCGCGCAAGCTGGTGGCTGCCGGTCTCGTGCACCCCGACGGCGTGACCGCGCAGCAGCCGCAGCGCAAGACGTGGCTGGTGAACGGCACCATCCGGTTCCTCGACGACACGTTCAGCGCCTGGCCGGACTTCTCGAACTACCCGCTCGGGGAAGGGTTCGAGCTCGCGGTGGTGCCCCCGCCGCTCGCCGCGGGCGGCGGCACCGCAGGCATCCACCTGGGCGCGCCCGTCCAGAACGTCACGTCGATCAGCGCGAAGTCCGCCGACCGCGTCGAGGCCCTGCTGGACGTCATCAACTACCTCGCCGCCCCGTTCGGCACCGAGGAGCACCTGTTCAAGACCTACGGCATCGAGGGCGTGCACTACGAGCTCGACGGCACCGACCCGGTCCCGACGGAGAAGGGACGCACCGAGGTGCAGCTCGGCCTCAAGTACGTGGTCGAGGGGCCGTGGGTCAACTTCCAGGCCGGCGACCCGGACGTCGCGCAGGCCGAGCACGACGCCCAGACCGCCGTCGTGCCGACCGCCGTGAAGAACCCCGTGCAGGGCCTGTTCAGCGAGACCGACAGCCGCAAGGGCGGCCAGATCGGCGAGCGGCTCGGCTCGGTGGAGGCGGACATCCTCGCCGGGCGCAAGCCGGTCAGCGCCTGGAAGCCCGCCGTCGCCGCCTGGCGCAAGGGCGGGGGCGACACGATCCGCACCGAGTACGAGGCGGCGCTCGCGGACCGGAAGAAGGCGCAGGGCTGACCGGGCGCCGGGCGCGGGCGGTCGCGAGACGCCCGCGCCCACGCCCGCTCGAGCGGCTAGCCTCGTCGTTCGTGCACGAGGACGTGAAGGACATCCCCGACCCGCAGGCCCGCCCCCTGAGCGTGGTGGTCGCGCCCGACTCCTTCAAGGGCAGCGCCACCGCGACCCAGGTCGCCGAGGCGCTCGCCGCCGGGGCCCGCGCGGCCCTGGGGGAGGGTGCACGCGTCCGCGCCGTGCCGTTCGCCGACGGTGGCGAGGGCACGCTCGACGCGATCCTCGGGGCGTGGGGGGCCGAGGCCCGCACCTGCCCCACGTCGGACGCCCTGGGTCGCCCGACGACGGCTCGCTACGGCGTCTCGCCCGACGGTCGGACGCTCGCCGTCGAGGCCGCGGAGGCGTACGGGCTGCCCAAGGTCGCCGACGTGCCGCTGCGCGCGCTCGACGCGACCAGCCACGGCGTCGGCACCGTGGTCCTCGCCGCGCTCGACGACGCCCCGGCGGCGCAGGAGGTCGTGCTGTTCGTCGGCGGCTCCGCCAGCACGGACGGCGGGGCCGGGCTGCTCACGGCGCTGGGCGCCCGGTTCCTCGACGCGTCCGGCCAGGCCGTGCCGGAGGGCGGTGGCGGGCTGCGGTCCCTGGCCCGCGTCGACCTGTCCGGCATCGACCCGCGCGCCCGCGGGCTGCGGTGGCGCATCGCGTGCGACGTCGACAACCCGCTGCTCGGCCCGCGCGGCGCGGCCGCCGTCTTCGGGCCGCAGAAGGGGGCGACGGCCGCCGACGTGGTCGCGCTCGAGGACGGGCTCGCGCGGCTGGCCGACGCGCTCGCCGGGTCCACCGGGCACGACGCGCGCGACCTGCCCGGCGCGGGCGCGTCGGGCGGGCTGCCCGTGGGCCTGTCCGCCGCGCTGGGGGCGGCGCTGGTCCCCGGTGGCGAGCTCGTCGCCGACGCCGTCGGTCTCGTGGGTGCGCTCGAGGGCGCCGACCTCGTGCTCACGGGGGAGGGGAGGCTCGACGAGCAGTCCCTGCACGGCAAGGTGGTGGACACCGTGGTGCGGCTCGTCGCCGGCCGGGCGGCGGTCGTCGTCGTCGCCGGGGGCGTGGAGCTCACGCCCGGGCAGGTCGCGGACGCCGGGATCGCCGCGGCGTTCTCGCTCGCGCCGGGACCGCGGACGCTCGCGGAGCTCTCCCGGGACGCCGTGGTGGAGCTGGAGCGCACCGCGGCGCACGCGTGCCGGCTGTTCGCCGCGGGACGCGCGTCCCGCTGAAGGCCGCGGCTGCGGCGTCGAGGCTCAGCGACCCCCGGCGCGCCGGCGCAAGGAGTCGGCCCAGCCGCGGTGGTACCGGGCCACGACCGTGTCCGTGCCCGGCGCCCACCAGACCGCCACGGGGTCGCCGTCGCGCGGCGGCAGCGTCTCGTCGTCCGTCGCGCGCACGAGGTACGAGAACGGCTGGTCGTCCGTGCCGTCGTCGGTCGGGTACGCGACGACGCCGCTGAGCAGCAGCCCGGACGACGTGCGCCGCTCCCGCACCAGGACCGAGCCGGTCACCGACCGCGCCCCGGCGGCGAAGGCGGCCGCGGACCGCTGCTCGACGCCTTGCCGCTGGTCGTCGCGATAGCGCACCAGCGCGGCGACGGCGGTGACCATCAGGCCCGCCAGCATCCCCATGAACAGCCACAGCTCGACCGGGCCCGACGGGTCCTCGATCGTGCGGCGCAGCACGTAGAGCGCGACGCTCACCACGAGGGCCGGGGCCCACAGCCAGCGGCGCAGCCAGCCCGGGGGCGGCGGTGCGGGGAACTCGTCCAGCGGGGCGTCGACGTCCTCGGCCCGGTCCACCTGCTGCCAGACGACACTCACGAGTGCAGGCTCCAGCGCCACGCGTCGGCGTTGTGACGGCCCCACCGGCCGCCGAAGCTCTTGGCCGTGACCCCGGCCCCGTTGCCGCGCACCGTGCGGGCGCGGTTGGTCCACTCCTCGACGGGCGTCTCGTCGTCCGGCAGGCCGGGCGCGGACGCGACGGCGGCGAGCCCGGCGACCAGCGCCGCGACCTCGACGTCGTCGGGCCGACCGCGGACGACACGCACCTCGCCGCCGGTCTCGCCCTGCCGCTCGCCGGTCATCGCGTGCCCCCCGGCTCGTCGCCGTCCTCGTCCGTGAGCTCGTCGTCGAGGTCGTCGTCGCCGAACTCCACGGCGGCGCCGCGCGAGGTGGCCCACTCCGCGACCTCGTAGCCGCCGTCGAAGAGCCGCTGCGCCACGTCGCCGCCGGCCTCGTCGAGCAGCTCCACCACGCCGTCGAGGGTGGCCGGCGCACCCGGTGCCGGGTCGGCCACGACGAAGCCGAGGTAGAACACCTCGGCCGGCACGGCCCCCTCCGGCGTGTCGTGCGCGTGCTCCGGCTCCTCGTCCTCGTCCGCCTCCCACACGGAGCTCGTGAGGTCGGGGTGCATGCCGAGGCTGTCGTGCAGCGCGTCGAAGACGGCGGCGTTGAGCTGCCCCACGCGGTTCTCCAGGGCGAGCACCCGCGGGTCCTCGTCGGCCTCCGCCGCACCGAACTCGGCGCGCACGCCGACCGCGGTCTGCACGTACTCGTGCAGCGCTGCCGCCAGCGCGTCGACCGCGCGGTGCATCGGTTCGGGGTCCGTCGACCCCAGGGGTGCGGGTCCGTGCGTGGCGTCCTCGTGGCTCATCAGGCGATTGTCCTCCAACCCGGACTCAGAGCGGAATGTTGCCGTGCTTCTTGGGCGGCAGGCTGGCGCGCTTGGTGCGCAGGGCGCGCAGCGCGCGCACCACCTGCACGCGCGTCTCCGACGGCCGGATGACGGCGTCCACGTAGCCGCGCTCGGCGGCGTCCCACGGGTTGACGATCGCGTCCTCGTACTCCGCGACCAGGCGCGCGCGCTCGGCCTCGACGTCGCCGCCCGCCTCCGCGACCTCCTTGAGGGCGGACCGCTGCAGGATGTTCACCGCGCCGGACGCCCCCATCACCGCGACCTGCGCCGTCGGCCAGGCGAGGTTGACGTCGGCGCCGAGCTGCTTGGAGCCCATGACGATGTACGCGCCGCCGTACGCCTTGCGGGTGATGACCGTGACCAGCGGGACCGTGGCCTCCGCGTACGCGTAGATGAGCTTGGCGCCGCGGCGGATGATGCCCTGGTGCTCCTGGCCGACGCCCGGCAGGAACCCGGGCACGTCGACGAACGTCAGGACTGGCAGGTTGAACGCGTCGCAGGTGCGGACGAACCGGGCGGCCTTCTCGGCGGCGTCGATGTCGAGCGTGCCCGCCATGGACAACGGCTGGTTCGCGATGATGCCGACCGACTGGCCCTCGACGTGGCCGAACCCGATCAGCACGTTCTGCGCGAACAGGGGCTGCACCTCGAGGAACGAGTCCGGGTCGAGGACCGCCTCGACCACCGCGCGCATGTCGTACGGCTGGTTGTCGCTGTCGGGGACGATGACGTCGAGCGCCTCGTCCTCGGGCGTGACCTCCAGCACGGTCTCGTCCTCGGGCGGGAACGACGGCGCGTCGCCCAGGTTGTTCTGCGGCAGGTAGCCCACCAGGTGGCGCACGTAGTCGATCGCGTCGTCCTCGTCCGCGCCGAGGTAGTGCGCCACGCCGGACGTCGTGTTGTGGGTGCGGGCGCCGCCGAGCGTCTCGAAGTCGACGTCCTCGCCCGTGACGGTGCGGATCACGTCCGGGCCGGTGATGAACATGTTCGACGTGCCGTCGGCCATCACGATGAAGTCTGTCAGGGCGGGGGAGTACACGGCGCCGCCCGCGCTGGGGCCGAGGATCAGCGAGATCTGCGGGACGACGCCCGAGGCGGCGACGTTGCGACGGAACATCTCCGCGAACTGGGTGAGCGCGGCCACGCCCTCCTGGATGCGCGCCCCGCCACCGTCGGAGATGCCGATGATCGGCACGCCGGTGCGCAGCGCGAGGTCCTGCACCTTGGCGATCTTCTGGCCGTGCACCTCCCCGAGCGACCCGCCGAACACGGTGAAGTCCTGGCTGAACACGCACACCTGGCGGCCGTCGATCGTGCCGTGGCCGGTCACGACGCCGTCGCCGGCGACGCGACGCTTGTCGAGGCCGAAGTTGCGGCTGCGGTGCATGGCCAGCGCGTCCAGCTCGACGAAGCTGCCCTCGTCGAGCAGCGCCTCGATGCGCTCGCGGGCGGTCTTCTTGCCGCGGGGGTGCTGTCGCGCCTGCGCCTTCTCCTCGGCGTCGGCGACGGCCTCGGCGCGGCGTCGCTCCAGGTCGGCGAGCTTGGCGGCGGTGCCGGGGCGAGCCGCGGCCTGCTCCTGGGCGGTGGTGGCGTCGTTCACCCGACCGACCCTAGTTGGTGGGTTGCCACGCATCGATGCGCGACAGGCTGCGCCGGACCGCGATTCTTTGGAGGGACCCCACAACGTGGCGTCGCGGACCGGCGCCGGACAGGTGCCGGACAGGTGATGCGGCAGGATCGGGGCGTGAGCCGTGCCCCCCTGGACGTCCCCGCCCTGCGTCGCGACCTGCTCGCGCCGTCCGGCCCCCTCGCGCGGCTCGACGTCGTCGACGTCGCCGCCTCCACCAACACCGAGCTGGTGCAGGCCGTGCGGCGCGACCCGGGCGCGTGGGGCGCCCCCGCCGTGCTCGTCGCCGAGCACCAGCAGGCGGGCCGGGGCCGGGCGGGGCGGGAGTGGCAGACGCCCCCGCGCGCCGCGCTCACCGTGTCGGTGCTGCTGCGCCCGCGGCTGCCGGGCGCCGCGCTCGGCTGGCTGCCGCTGCTCGCGGGCCTGGCGGTCGCGCGCACCCTGGAGGCGGCCGGGGTGGCCGGCGCCACCCTGAAGTGGCCGAACGACGTGCTGCTGCCCGCCGCGGACGACGTGCCCGGCCTCGGCCGGGCCAGGAAGGTGGCGGGCGTCCTCGCGGAGGTGGTGCCCGGGGTGCCCGGCCTCGCCGTCGTCGTCGGCGTCGGGCTGAACGTCGACCAGACGGCGGCCGAGCTGCCCGTGCCCACCGCGACGTCCCTCGCCCTGTCCCGACCGCTGTCCCGCCCCGGCGACGCTCCCGGTCGCGGTGCCTTGCTCGGCACCCTGGTGCGCGAGCTCGTCGGGCTCGCCGCAGACCTCGAGGGGGCGGGCGGCGACGCTGCGGCGGCCGGGCTGGCCCGGCGGTACGCGGCGGCGTCGGCCACGCTGGGCAGGCCGGTGCGAGCCGAGCTCGCCGGGCGGGACGACGTCGTCGAGGGGACGGCGGTGCGCGTCGCGGGCGACGGCTCCCTGGTGATCGCGACGGCCGCGGGCGAGCGGGGCGTGACCGCGGGCGACGTGCACCACCTGCGCACCCAGCGGGGCACCAGGTGACGCTGGCTACAGTGGGGGCGTGACGAGCGACACCACCACCGGACCCGACCTGCCCACCGACGACGGGGCGCGGCGGTCCGGGGACACGGCGGCGCGGCTGGACGAGGAGATCCTCGGTGGTCCGCGGCGGTACACCCTGTCGGACCTCGTGGAGGGGACCGGCCACTCGCAGGAGTTCATCGAGAACTACTGGCGGTGGCTCGGGCTGCCCGTCACGCACCCGGCGGAGGTGGGGTTCACCGACGCCGACATGGAGGCGCTGCGCGAGATCGGCGAGCTCGTGGACTCGGAGCGGCTGGACGAGCAGGCGCAGATGACGCTGATCCGCTCGCTGGGGCACACCACGGACAGGCTCGCGCTGTGGCAGGTGGAGGCGTTCGTCGAGCACCTCAGCCGGCGCGACGGCCTGGACGACGTGAGCGCCCGGCTCGCCGCCCTGGACCGCGTGCCCGAGATGGCCGACCGGCTCTCCCGGCAGCTCGAGCACGCCTGGCGGCGCCAGCTCGCCGCGCTCACCGGCCGGCTGGCCACCGAGTTCGGCGGCGCCCGCGGCACGCACGCCGCGCACGGCGACGAGCTGCCCCTGCCGCGCGCCGTCGGGTTCGCGGACATCGTGTCGTTCACCAAGCGGACGGCGGGGCTGGGGTCGCAGGAGCTGTCGGAGTTCGTGCAGCTCTTCGAGTCGCGGGCGCGCGACGTCATCACCGAGGCCGGTGGCCGGGTGGTCAAGACCATCGGTGACGCCGTGCTGTTCGTGGCCGACGACGTGACGACAGGGGCCGAGGTGGCGCTGGGCCTGGCCGCCCCGCACGCCACGGAGAAGGAGATCCCGGTGCGGGTCGGGTTCGTGTGGGGGCGCGTGCTCTCGCGCTTCGGCGACGTGTTCGGCTCCGACGTCAACCTCGCGTCGCGCATCACCGAGCTTGCCGAGCCCGCCACCGTGCTGGTGGACCCCCACACGGCGTCGCTGCTCGCGTCGTCGTCCCGCTACGCGCTGACGGCGCAGCCCGCGCAGGAGGTCCAGGGCATCGGCGAGATCACGCCGGTGCGGCTGCAGCGCGCCTACACCGGCGCCTGAGCCCGGGGGCGCACTACCTCGGGATGGTGCCGACCACGTCCGGGTCCCGCGGGTCCGGGTCGGGGTCGATCAGCGACGGCCGGTTGTTCTGCACCGAGCCGACGGCGTCGCCGACGGGGCGCGTGGCCATGGCGACCTGCGGGCCGGTGACCAGACCCATGGCCTGCTCGGCGCCGACCGCGGGATCGAGCCACGCGTCCCACGCGGCGCGGGGGAGCACGACGGGCATCCGGTCGTGGATGCGCTCGAGGTCGGCCGACGCGGCCGTGGTGATCACCGTCGTGGACACTAGCCAGCGGTCCGGGTCGTCGTCCGCCTTCGACCGGTCGCGCCAGAACTCGTAGAGCCCGGCGAGCGCGGCGAGCCCGCCGTCGTCCGGGTGGATCCAGTACGGCTGCTTGGGGGCCTTCGCCCGTGCCGGCGCGCCCTCCGGCAGTGCCAGCCTGCGCCACTCGTAGTAGCCGTCCGCCGGCAGCAGGCAGCGCCGGACGCCGAGGGGCTTCGCGAACGCCGGCTTGTCGAGCAGGGTCTCGGTGCGGGCGTTGATCATGCGCGCGCCCACCGACGGGTCCTTCGCCCAGGAGGGGACGAGGCCCCAGCGCGCGAGCTGCAGGGTGCGGGTGATCTCCCCGGTGGCGCCCCCCTCGAGCCGGCGCGGGCGCTCGACGACGATGCGCACGGGGTCGGTCGGAGCCACGTTCCACGAGGGTGGGAGGAGACGGGCGTCCTCGGCGATCTCGGCGAGCGCGAGGTCGTCGGCGATGTCCTGGGCGTCGCGGAAGGACGCGTAGCGGCCGCACATGGATCCATCGTGACGCATCCCACCGACAGTCCGGGGGCGCAGCGCCGACATTCCTCTGGGCACGGTCGTATCGTTTCGATAGCATGGGTGCCATGCCCGACGCCTCCGTGAGACTTCCGCGCGCCCGATCTCCGTTCCGTTGGGTCCTCATGCTCGGTGCGCTCGCGGCCCTCCCGGCGTTCACCGTCGACATGTACCTGCCGTCCCTGCCCCAGGTGGCGGCCGACCTCGGCTCCTCGGCGTCGTTCGCGCAGCTCTCGGTCTCCGTCATGCTCCTCGGTGGCGCCCTCGGCCAGCTCACGATCGGTCCGCTGTCGGACCGCTTCGGGCGCCGGACGCCCCTGATGTGGGGGCTCGCGCTGCACGTCGTCACGTCTCTGCTGTGCGCCTTCGCCCCGAACATGACGGTCCTCGTCGGGCTGCGCCTGCTGCAGGGCTTCTTCAACGCCGCGTGCGGCGTCGCCTCGATGGCGGTCGTGCGGGACCGCTTCGTCGGCGCCGAGGCGGCGCGCATCCTGTCCCGCCTCATGCTCGTCATCGGCGTCGCGCCGATGCTCGCGCCGACGTTCGGGTCGGCCGTGGCGGCGGCCGCGAGCTGGCGCTGGGTGTTCGGCGTCCTCGCGCTCGCGGGCGTGGCGATGGCGGTCGTGGTGTGGCGGTTCATGCCGGAGACGCTGCCCGCCGTGCGTCGCCAGGCCGGCGGCGCGCGCAGCGTCTTCGCCGGCTACCGCACCCTGGTCCGGGACAAGCAGTTCATGGCGCTCGCCGTGATCCCGGGGCTCGGGCAGGCGGTCCTCATGAGCTACGTGGTCGGCTCGCCGTTCATCTTCCAGGAGGGCTACGGCCTGACCCACGGCCAGTTCGCCCTGCTCTTCGCCGTGAACGGTCTCGGGCTCGTGCTGTCCGCGCAGGTGAACGCGGCCCTGGTGCGGCGGGTCGCGCCGATCCGGCTGCTGCGGGCCGCACTGGCGATCCAGGGGGTCGTCGGCGTCGGGCTGCTCGTGGTCGCGCTGACCGGCGCGGGCGGTCTCGTCGGCCTGCTCGCCGTGCTCTGGCTGGTGCTGGCCTTCCAGGGCCTCGTCCCCGCCAACGCGTCGGCGATCGCCCTGTCGCGGCACGGCGAGCGGGCGGGCACCGCCGCGGCCGTCATCGGCGCCGTGCAGTCCGGCATCGCCGGCCTGGTCTCGCCGCTGGTCGGGGTGCTCGGCGGCGACGCGGTGGCGATGTCCTGGGTGATGCTCGCCGCCCTGGCGTGCGCGCTGTCCGTGCTCGCGTTCGCCACCCCGGCATTCCGCCGGGACGGCTGGGTCAAGCTGGCCTGAGCCGCCCCCGCCGCCCAGCCCCCGCCCCCCCGGCACTCGGCCCGACGCCGAACAGGCGGTTGTACACCATCTTAAGCGTGAGGAGGTGTACAAACCCCTGTTCGGCCCCGACGCGCAGGCGAAG
>NZ_JBHUWC010000020.1:0-35481 GCF_042670225.1 Isoptericola sp. NPDC057191
GCCGTCGCCCGCCCGGGAGGTGTGGTCGACGGACGTCATTCCTTCGCGAGCTCCTCGTTCATGGAGTCGGCCAGCTCCTTGGCGACCTCCTCGACAGGCCGCTCGCCGGAGAACGCCTGGGGCAGCAGCTCGTTCTCGAGCGCGTTCCAGGCCGCCGTGTTCTGCGAGATCGGGTACGGGAAGGACATCTCGTCGGCGGAGTCCAGGAAGACCTGGATCCCGAAGCTGGGCACGGAGTCGACGAACGCCTGCTGCGTCCCGGTGTACGCCGGGTTCGCCACGCCCATCTCCGCCTGCGTGCGCTGCGCCTCCTCGGACCCGAGGTAGGCGAGGAAGGCGTTGGCCGCCTCCTGGTGCTCGCTGTCCGCGGCGACGACGTTCGCCAGGCCGTGGATCACGGTGGCGCGCTGCTCGGGACCCTTCGGCAGGCGCACGATCCCGAAGTCGTCCTTGTTCGGCGAGTCCTTCATCTCCCCGACGGACCAGTTGCCGGACCAGAACATGGCGGCCTTGCCGGAGTTGAACCACACGTTCGGCTTGGTGTCCGAGAGCTGCTGGACGTTCGGCGACGCGCCGTCGGCGATGAGGTCGGCCCACAGCTGGAGCCCCTCGATCGACGCAGGGTCGTCGTAGCCCGACGTCGTGCCGTCGTCCGAGATGACGTGGCCACCGGCCTGCAGGATCGAGTCGTAGTAGCTGCTCTGCCCGCCGCCGTTGAGCTCGGTCACCACCCCGTACACGCCCTTGTCGGACAGCTTGTCGGAGATCTCGCCGGCCGCGGCCTTGAACTCGTCCCAGGTCCAGTCGTCGGTCGGCAGGTCGACCCCGGCCTGCTTGAAGAGTGCCTTGTTGTACCAGAGCGCGACGGTGTCGAAGTCCTTGGGGACGCCGTACTGCGTGCCGTCGAACGTGTAGAGCTGGTTCAGCGCGTCCGGGTACTTCGAGGGGTCGATCTCGCCGCTGTCCGTGAGACCCGTGATCGGCTCGAGCAGGTCGTTCGCGGCGTACAGCTGCACGTTCGGACCGTTCATCCAGAACACGTCCGGCAGCGTCCGGGACTCGCCCTGCGTCTGCAGCTTGGTGAAGTACTGCTGGTAGGGGGTCAGGTCGACCGTGACCTTGATGTTCGGGTAGGTCTTGTTGAAGTCCTTGATGTTCTGGTCGATCGCGGGCTTCTGGTTCTCGTCCCAGATCGCATAGGTGATCTCGGCCTGGGCGTCGGTCGCCGCGACGGCCGCGTCGCCCTCGGCGGCGTCGTCGCCGCCCGAGCATGCGGTGAGCGTCAGTGCGACGGCAGCGACGCCCAGGAAGGCCGCGCTGCGGATGAGGTGCTTCATCAGGGTGCTCCTCCGATGGGGTGGTGCTTCAGGTCCCGGGCGTCCGCGCCTCGGGCTCGACGACGTCGTCGAAGTGGGCCGCGACCTCGGGGGCCACGGGGTGGACACGCTGCGGCGCCGAACCGGCCCGGAGCGAGAGAGTGGCGGCGACGCCGGCCGCGACCGCGTCGCGTGCCATCACCGGCGAGGTGGTGATCGGCGTGCCGTCGGCCACGAACCGCAGGAACTCGTCCACGGTGAGCCGGTCCGCGTCCTGGTGACCCTGACCGCCCGCGGCGATCGGGTACTCGACGTCGCCCGCAGCGGCGTACGCGGTGCGCCGGTTCCACACCCGCACCGAGCCGCCATCGCCGTCGCCGAAGTTCTCGAGCCTGCCGCGGGTGCCGATCACGGTGTAGTTGCGCCAGTAGTCCGGGGTGAAGTGGCACTGCTCGTAGCTGGCGAGGACGCCGTTCCCGAGCCGCATCAGCATCATCGACGTGTCCTCGACGTCGACGACGGGGTGCAGGCCCTTCTGCTCCAGCGGCGGCCAGTTGTCGTACGAGAACCAGTCGGTCATGAGCTGCCCCGTCCGGTCCGCGCGGTCGGTGACACGGCCGTACACCTGCAGGTCGCCCATGCCCACGACGTCGCGGGTCGTGGACCCGGCGAGCCAGTGGATGACGTCGATGTCGTGCACGGCCTTCTGGAGCAGCAGCCCTGTGCTGCGCGAGCGGTCGGCGTGCCAGTCCTTGAAGTAGTAGTCGCCGCCGTTGCCGACGAAGTGCCGGCACCAGACCGCCTGGACGTCACCGATCTCGCCGCGCGCGATGATCTCGCGCATGGTGCGGACCACGGCCATGTGCCGCATGTTGTGCCCGACGTAGAGCGGGGTGCCGGTCTGCGCGGCGGCGGCGAGCACGCGGTCGCAGTCCTCGACGGTCGTGGCCAGCGGCTTCTCGAGGTACACGGCGACGCCGGCCCGCAGCAGCTGCTCGCCGATGTCCGCGTGGGTGTCGTCGGGCGTGCAGACGAAGGCGGCGTCCGGCACGCGCCCGTCGTCGGGGCGCAGGAGCGCGTCCAGGTCGGTCGCGAACGTCGGCCCGGGGCCGAACAGCTCGCCCGCCCGGTCCCGGCCCGCCGGGTCGACGTCGACGGTGGCGACGATGCGCGCGGGCACCCCCGTGCGTCCGACCCACTGCGCCATCCGGGCGCGGGCACCCACCCCGACGACCGCGACGCGCAAGGGCTCGCGGACCACGAGAGGAGCAGGCGCCTCCTCGCGCGGCGCGGTGTCGTCCGCCACCTCGACCGGGGCCACAACACTTGCCCCCGACCGGGCGGCGACGGCGAGCGCGTCCGCGAGCGAGGCGGCCGGGTCTGCGGCGCGCAGGGAGGGCGCGGCGATCTCGGCGCTCCCGAACACGGCCTCCGAGCCGATCTCCAGCGCCCGCACCAGCGCGCCCAGCGCCGCGCCGTCCGACGCGAAGGCCGAGGTCACCAGAGGTGCCGCGGCGCGGGGGTGGACCAGCCGCTCGACCTCCGCCTGGAGGGGCGCGCGGAGCAGCTCTCCCGCGCGGGAGAGCCCTCCTCCCAGGACGACGCACTCGGGGTCGACGACCATGGCGAGGGTGGCGACGCCGGGCGCCACACGTCGTACGTACTGCTCGATCAGACCGAGGGCGACCCGGTCCCCCTGGCGTGCGCGCAGCGCGACGGCCTCCGCACCACCCGCCTGCTCGATCTCCCCGAGCAGACTTCCTTCGCACCAGCCGTCCCAGCCGGTCCAGGAGAAGTCGCCGACCTCGCCCGCGGCGAAGCGGTTCCCGCGGTAGACCTGCCCGCCCAGCACCAGCGCGGCGCCGACCCGGTAACCGAGCTGGACCAGGACGACGTCGTCGGCGAGGCGAGCAGCCCCGAGCGCGTGCTCGGCGAGCGCCGCCATGTTGATGTCGTTCTCGATCACGACCGGGTGGTCGCCGCCGGTGGAGAGGCGGGCAGCGAGGTTCACCCCGGTCCAGTCGGCGATCGGGAGCGAGAGGCGGACGCGCTCCCCGTCGACGATGCCGGGCACCGCCGCGGCGACGGCGGCGAGCCTGGACCTCGGGGCGTCGACCTCGTCGAGGAGCTCGCGCTGCACGGCGCGCGCGATCTCGAGCCGGGCCACGCCGTCGACCGGCTCCTCCGTGGTGCGCCGCACCACGGCGCGGACGTTGCCCGCGAGATCCGCCACCATGCCGGTCACCGAGTGGACGCCGAGGTCGAGCCCGACGACGTAGCGCGCGTCCGCGGCGAACGCGTAGTGCCGCGCCGGGCGGCCGAGGGTCCCCTCCTCCACGCCCGCCACCTCGCGGGCGAGGCCCCGTTCGACGAGCTCGGAGACGATCGACTCCACGGTGGGGCGGGAGAGACCGGTGTCCTTCGCCAACGCCGTCAGCGTGGACGCCGGGCTGCCGCGCAGCACCTCGATGCAGCTGAGCGTGTTGCGCCGTCGCGCGTCCGTGACGTGCCGGTCCCCGCCGGTGCGGACCACGTGCCCTCCTCGGTGCCTGCGCCGGGGTGTCCTGGGTCACATCCGCGGCTGGATTTCCGAAACGTACCTTCATAAGTCATCGGGCACAAGGGACGGCTCAGGAATCTTTTTCTGGAGCCCTGCTTCAGAACTTCGCGCCGGACCGGCGTGATGGGCCCGGGGGACCGCCCCCGTGAGGATCACCGGGACGAGCACCTACGCTGAGGGGCGTGGGAGCGATGAGCGAGACCTGGCACGAGCTGCGCGCGCTGCTGCGGCTGGACGGCTTCCGGAAGCTCTTCACGGTCCGCCTGGTCTCGCAGGCCGGTGACGGGATGTTCCAGGTCGGCCTGGCCTCGCTGCTGTTCTTCTCCCCCGAGTCGCAGGGCACGGCCGCCGCCATCGCCGGCGCGTTCGCCGTCATGCTCGCGCCGTTCACCATCGTCGGGCCGTTCGCCGGGGTGCTCCTGGACCGGTGGCAGCGCCGACAGGTGCTGGTGTGGGGCAACGCGGTGCGGGTCGTGCTCACGCTGGGCATGGCGGGCCTGATGCTCGCCGGCGGCGTCGGCTGGGGCATCTACGCGATCGGTCTGGCAGCCCTGTCGGTGAACCGCTTCCTGCTCGCCGGGCTCTCGGCCGGCCTGCCTCGCGTGGTCGACGGCCCGCTGCTGCTCACGGCGAACTCGTTGTCGCCGACGCTCGGCGCGGGGGCTGCCTTCGTCGGCGGGGGCATCGGCTACGTCCTCGGGCTGACCTTCGAGCCCGGCCGGGTGAAGGACTCGTCCGCGCTGGTCTGCGCGGCCCTGGTGTTCGCCGTCGCCTCGCTGCTGGCGACACGGCTCGGCCGTACGCAGCTCGGCCCGGAGGCGCCCGCGGAGGCGGACCTGCGCAGCGAGATCGCGAAGGTCGCGCACGGCCTCGCCGACGGCGCCCGCTACCTCGTCGCGCGTCGCACCCCGGGGCAGGCACTGCTCGCCATGGCGGTGCACCGCTTCTTGTACGGCGTCGTCTTCATCGCGTCGATCCTCATCTCCCGCAACCTGCTGGACCCGGGCGACCAGAACGCCGGCATGGGCACCTTCGCGGTCGTCGTCGGCCTCACGGGCGCGGGCGGCGCCGTCGCGATGTTCCTGACGCCCACCCTCTCGCGCCGCACCGGACCACAGGGCTGGATCGCGATCATGCTGCTGCTCGCTGCGGCCAGCCAGCTGCTCCTCGTCACCTCGCCCGAGCGTGCCGTCGTCTACACGGGCGCCGCCCTGCTCGGCCTCGCGGCGCAGGGCACCAAGATCGCCGTGGACACGATCGTGCAGCGCGACGCCGAGGACGAGTTCCGCGGCCGGGCCTTCGCCTTCTACGACGTCCTGTACAACGCGGCGTTCGTCGGGGCCGCCGCGCTGGCCGCGTTCACCCTCCCCGACACGGGCTGGTCGCGCGGCGTCTTCGTGGGCCTCGCGGTCGCGTACGTCGTCGCCGCGCTGCTCATGGCCACGCGCGGGGCCCGCACGCCGTCGGACGTGCCGGCCGGGCTGGGCCGCACCGGCGGCGCAGCGGGCTCAGGTGGCGCCGAGGGCGCATCCGCCCGCGCCTGACCCTGGCTCCAGCACCGGCACCGGCGCCCTCACGCATCGATCCGTCCGCGCGGCACCGACGAGTTCGGTCCGAATAAGAAGTCGTCACGGGTGCGGGAATATCGCAGGATGGTTCGTGGTCGTACACAGTACGGTCTCGCCCTCCGCCGACCGCACCGAGGGTGACCGTCCGTCCCCCGGACCAGGACCGACGCACGACCGAGCACGACCCACCACGACGACGTCCGCGCGCTCGACCGGCGCCGGCCGTCCCCTGCCCTCCGCCGGGTCCCCCGGCGCCGACGCGAGCGGAGCACAGCGTGCCAGCCCCCCGACCGACAGACACCACCGTTCCCTCCGACACGAGCACCCCCTCTGCCCCGAGCACCGCGGAGGCCGCCCCCTCCCCCGCCGGCGCCAAGGACGCCACGTCGTTGCCGCCCGGCGGCATCGTCATCGACGCGGCGGTGCCCCAGCGCCTGACGCGGCAGCAGTTCGTCGTCATCGCGCTGCTGCTCGGCTCCGCGTTCGTCGTCATCCTCAACGAGACGACGATGAGCGTGGCCCTCGCGCCCCTGATGACCGACCTCGGCATCACCGCCAGCACGGGGCAATGGCTCACGACCGCCTTCATGCTCACGATGTCGGTGATCATCCCGGCCACGGGGTTCCTCCTGCAGCGCCTCGGCACCCGCGGCGCCTACCTGCTCGCGATGTCGCTGTTCAGCGCGGGCACGCTGATCGCCGCACTGTCCCCGGGCTTCGGCTGGCTGCTGGGCGGTCGCATCGTGCAGGCCTCGGGCACGGCGATCATGATGCCGCTGCTGATGACGACGATCATGACGGTCGTGCCGCCGGCGATCCGCGGCAAGGTGATGGGCAACATCTCCATCGTCATGGCGGCGGCGCCCGCCCTCGGCCCGGCGATCTCGGGCGTCATCCTCGACCTCCTGAGCTGGCGCTGGGTCTTCGGCGTCGTGCTGCCGATCGCCCTGGTCGCGCTGGTCATGGGCTTCTTGTACATCCGGGACGTCGCCGACCGTACGCACTCGCGGCTCGACCCGCTGTCGCTGTTCCTCGCGGCGATCGCGTTCGGCGGCCTCGTCTACGGGCTGTCGAGCATCGGCGAGGCTGCACGCCACACGCCCCCGGTCGCGCCCTGGATCCCGCTCGCCGCCGGTGTCGTCGTGCTCGGCCTGTTCGTGTGGCGGCAGCTGCTCCTCGCCCGCGAGGACCGCGCCCTGCTCGACCTGCGGGTCTTCCGCTTCCGGGGGTTCAGCCTCGGACTCGGGATCATGGCCGTCGGGATGCTCGCCATGTTCGGCTCCCTCATCCTGCTGCCGCTGTTCCTGCAGCAGGGCATGGGCCTCGAGCCGCTCGCGACCGGCCTCGTCGTCCTGCCCGGTGGTCTGCTGATGGGCCTCCTCGGCCCGACGGTCGGCCGCCTCTACGACAGGGTGGGCCCGCGCCCGCTGGTGACGCCCGGCCTGATCGTGGTGTCGGTCGCGCTCGGCCTCTTCACGCAGGTGCACGCCGACTCGTCCCCCTGGTACGTGCTCGCGCTGCACGTGACCCTGAGCCTGGGCCTCGCGTTCATGTTCACCCCGCTGTTCACGTCCGCGCTGTCGTCGCTCACCCCGCGCCTGTACTCGCACGGGTCGGCGGCGATCGGCACCGTGCAGCAGCTCGCGGGCGCAGCCGGGACGGCGATGTTCGTGGCCGTGATGACCACGCGCTCCGTCGCGCTGGCCGCGGACGGCGCGTCCCCCCAGGTCGCGCTCTCCGAGGGTGTCGGGGACGCGTTCGTGTGGGGCACGGCGATCATGCTCGTCGCGGTCGGGCTCTCGTTCATGCTGCGTCGGGTCCCGGCGGACCCGCACGGCGAGGCCGGGGCACCCCCGGCACACTGACGACGCCTGAGGACGCCCGAGGACGCCCGGTGACGACCTCGGGCGCCTCGGGCGGACCTCCGGTGCCTCGAGGCGTCCACTACGCGCTGTCACGCCCTCGCGCAAGGTCCTTGCAGGATCCGCACGGCGGGGGTTTTCCCGCCTGGCGTCCGCGACCATCAGGGGGCGCCCTGGTCACGAAGGGCGCCGGCCGCGATGTGGAGCGGCCGAGCCGTGGGGGTCGGGCTCCGGGGACGCCCCCCTGGCCCTGACAGGGCCTGGCCTCCACGGCAGCCACCGGTGCGCGTCGCCCACGTCGCCTCGTCGCCGGTCGGCGGACCGCACGACGGCACAGGGGGTGGGAGCACGCGGGTGAGCGTTGGACAGCGGGCATGGCGGGAGCACGCCACGTGCGCAGGGTGGGACATCGACCGCACGGACCCGTGGTTCCCGGCGGAGCCGGGCCGGCCCGACGCCTACGCCCTGGCGAAGTCGTTGTGCGACGGGTGCCCGGTGCTCGACGAGTGCTTTCGTGAGGTCATGGCGCTCGAGGCGGGGACCAGCAAGTACTACCGCGAAGGCGTGTACGCCGGGCTCGACCCCGACGAGCGGGCGCGCCTCGACCACTCCGGGAGACGACGTCGGCGTGGCCCCCGCTGGAACCGGTAGGCAGGTGCAGGTCCTCGGACGTCGGCCCCCTGGTCAGGCGACGACGGACCGCGCGGCCGCAGGGTCCCGGGCGGCGACGCGGAAGGCCGGGGCGAGGACGACCACGCCCAGCGCCAGCAGGGCAGGGACGGCGAAGGCCAGCCGCAGGCTCAGCACCTCGGCCACCCCGCCGATGAGGCCCGCCCCGACGACGAAGCCCACGTAGTTGAAGAGGTTGACGCGTGCCACGGCGATGCCGGTGCCGTCCGGGTCGAGGCGGCCCGCCACGGAGAACGACAGCGGCACGACGACGCTCAGCCCCAGCCCGGTCAGGCCGAAGCCGACCACGGCGAGCCAGGGCCCCGGGGCGAGCGTCACCGCGCTGAGGCCGGCCACCCCGACGAGCCCGCCGACGGCGACGGGCACCACCGGCCCGAACCGGTTGACCTGCCGGTCCGCGGCGAGCCGGCCCACGAGCTGGCACCCCAGGTACGCGGCGAGGCCGAGCGGCGCGACGTTCGCCGCCGCACCGAGAGCGTCCTGGATGTACTTGGTGGACCAGTTCGACGTCGCCGAGTCCGCGACGTACACGATGGTGACCGCCAGACCGACGAGCACCAGCGGCCCCCACGGCGGGCGGACCGGCTGCGGCGTCGGCGCCGCCGGCTCCCCTCCCGCCCCGCTGCCCGGGTGCGCGACCGTGGGCACGACAGGCCGCTCGGGCCGCGACAGCGCCGTCGCCACGAGGTCGACCGTCACGCCGACGCCCGCGACGAGGCCGAGCCCGCCGGCCAGCGACCAGCCCGCGGAGTGCGCCAGCACCGCCGCGAGCGAGCCGAGGATGCCGCCCACGCTCCACGCGCCGTGGAAGGAGTTCAGCAGGCTCCTGCCGTACCGCTGCTCCACCTCGACACCCTGCATGTTCATGCTGGCGTCGACCAGGCCCAGCAGCAGGCCCACCGCCGCGACCGTCGGGTACAGCGCCCCGACCGTGGGAACCAGGCCCGCGCCCAGCACCGCGAGCGCCACGAGCGGACCGCAGACCCGCAGCAGGCGGGCGCTGCCCACGCGCGGGGCCAGCGCGCCCGCGAGGACGCTCCCGACACCGGCCACGACGGGCACCAGCAGCAGGATGAGCGTGAGCGTGCCGTCCGAGATCCCCAGCTGGTGCTGCAGCGTCGGCACCTGCGCGAGCAGGCCGGCGAAGCACATGCCCTGCACCAGGTAGAAGGCCGCGACGACGAGCCGCGCCCGCCGGTACGGGTGATCGTCCGTCGTGGCGCCTGCGCCCGGCAGACCGCTCATGTCCCGCCTCCGCTCGTCGCGCTGGCGGGCTCGTCGTCGGGCCCGTGCGCCAGCGACGAGGATAGACCCGCGGCGGCGGCCGGCGGCAAGGGTCGGGTCAGGACTGGCGGGCGGCCCACCAGGCGCGGAGCTCCTGCTCGGCGCGCTCGTCGCCGAGCGGGCCGTGCTCCATCCGCAGCGCGAGGAGGTGCTTGTAGGCCTGCCCGACGACGGGCCCGGGCGGGACGTCGAGGACCGCCATGATCTGCGAGCCGTCGAGGTCCGGGCGGATCGCGTCGATCTCCTCCTGCTCGCGCAGGGCGGCGATCCGCTGCTCGAGGCCGGTGTAGGAGTCGGCGAGCCGCTGCGCCTTGCGCTTGTTGCGGGTGGTGGAGTCGGCGCGGGTGAGCCGGTGCAGACGCTCCAGGAGCGGTCCGGCGTCGGTGACGTAGCGCCGCACCGCCGAGTCCGTCCACTGCCCTTCGCCGTAGCCGTGGAAGCGCAGGTGCAGCTCGACGAGGCGCGCCACGTCCTTGACCACCTGCTTCTCGTACTTCAGGGCACGCAGCCGCTTCGCCACGAGCTTGGCGCCGACCACCTCGTGGTGGTGGAAGCTCACCCCGCCGCCCGGCTCGAAGCGGCGGGTGGCGGGCTTGCCGACGTCGTGCAGCAGGGAGGCCAGGCGCAGCACGAGGTCGGGGGCGGGGACGGGGCCGTCGGGCCCGGTCTCCTGGGCGATCGCCTGCTCCAGCACGGTGAGGGAGTGCTGGTAGACGTCCTTGTGCCGGTGGTGCTCGTCGATCTCCAGGCGCAGCGCGGGCAGCTCGGGCAGCACGTGGTCGGCCAGGCCGGTGTCGACCAGCACCTCGAGGCCGGCGCGCGGCCGGTCGCTGAGCAGCAGCTTCGTGATCTCGGCCTGGACCCGCTCCGCCGAGACGATCTCGATGCGGCCCGCCATGTCGACGATGGCCTGCCGGGTGGCCGGCTCGACGTCGAAGCCGAGCTGGGCGGCGAACCGGGCGGCGCGCATCATGCGCAGCGGGTCGTCGTCGAAGGACCGTTCGGGCGCGATGGGGGTGCGCAGCACGCCGCGGGCCAGGTCGGTGAGGCCGGAGAAGGGGTCGACGAACGTCAGGTCGGGCAGCCGGACGGCCATCGCGTTGACGGTGAGGTCGCGGCGCGACAGGTCGCCCTCGAGGGTGTCCCCGAACGCCACCACGGGCTTGCGGGAGGCGGGGTCGTACTCGTCGCTGCGGTAGGTCGTGACCTCGACGACGACGTCGCCCGAGGCGGTGCCGGGCCCGCCGGTGCGTGCGAACCGTCGCGCACCGATGGTGCCGAACTCCTTGCCGATGTCCCAGTGGGCGTCGCCCCAGCGGGCGAGCAGGGCCTGTGTCTCGTCGGGGCTCGCGGACGTCGCGAAGTCGAGGTCGTGGCTGGCGCGGCCCAGGAAGGCGTCACGGACGGGCCCTCCGACCAGTGCGAGCTCGTGCCCTGCGGTGCGGAACACCTCGCCCAGCTCGACGGCGGCGGGGGCCATCTCGGTCAGCACGGTGAGGGCTCGGCGCAGCAGCGCGGCAGGGGCCTGGGGCTCGGGGGTCGACACGGCGTCCCATCCTCCCAGATCCTGGCTGTCTGCGCCCCGGAGGCTGGGCCGGCGGGCGGCCGTCACTCGGTAGGGTGGGCGCATGTCAACCCCGGCCCCGGTTCCCGCCCCCCGGCGCGGGCGCCCGGCCGTGCCGGTCCCCGTGCCGCCGGGAGGGCACCCTCTCAAGGTCGACCCCGCCCGGCTCGCCGGGCCGCGCGGCGCGACGACGCCCGCCGTCGTCGGCGTGGCGCCGTCGGGCACCACCACGCACCTCCCCGTGAACGAGGAGACGTCCGCGGGCGGTCTGGTCGTCCGGCTGGCCCCGGGCGGCCCGCAGGCCGCCGTCATCGTGCGGCGCAACCGTGGCGGCCGGCTCGAGTGGTGCCTGCCGAAGGGGCACCTGGAGGGCGAGGAGACGCCGGAGCAGGCGGCGGTCCGAGAGATCCGCGAGGAGACGGGCATCCTCGGCACGGTGCGCGCCCGGCTCGGCGTCATCGACTACTGGTTCAGCGGTGAGGACCACCGGGTGCACAAGGTGGTGCACCACTTCCTCCTGCGCGCCGAGGGCGGCACCATCACCGCCGACGGCGACCCTGACGGCGAGGCGGAGGACGCCCTGTGGATCCCGGTCGACCAGCTTCCCGACCGGCTCTCGTACCCGAACGAGCAGCGGCTGGCCGTCGCCGCGCAGCAGGTGCTGCGGCGCACCCCCGATCTCGTCGCCCGCTCCGTCCCGGGACCCGTCGAGTGAGGCCCCCCGCGTGACCATCTCCCGTCGTCCGGGTGCCGTCGCCGCACCCGTGCCTCCGCCCGCCCACCCGGCCCGCGTGCTCGCCGTCCTCGTCCTGCTCGCCGGCGTGCTCCTGAGCGGGTGGCAGATCGTGCTTCCTGCGGGCGCCGCGGCGAGCGCACCGTCCGCCGCCACCTCGGTGGGCGCCGCGACGAGCCGCGGTGCCGCGACGGTCGAGGTGGTGGGGAGCAGCCCGACGCTCGCGCGGCCCGGCGGCACGGTCGTCGTGACGGCCCGCGTCACGAACGGCACGGCCACGGCGCTCGACGGCGCGGTCGTGGACCTCGGCGTGTCCTGGCGCCCGATCACGTCCCGGTCCGAGCTCGCCGCGTGGGCGGACGACAGGAGCGGCCGCACCGCCGTCCAGCAGCTCCCGTCCCGGCCGGTCGACCGCCTCGCGCCCGGGGAGTCGGTCCAGGTGAGCCTGGAGCTCGACGTCGACGCCCTCGGCCTCGGCTCCGACGCCCCGTGGGGGCCGCGTGAGATGTCCGTCGCCCTGGTGCAGGACGGCAGCGCGGTTGACGTGGTGCACACCTTCCTCCTCTACGCGCCCCCGGGCGGTGTGCCCGACCCGGTCTCGCTGAGCGTCGCGGCGCCCGTCACCGGCCCTGCCGCCGACCCGCAGGACCCGGACGCGTACGCGGCGCAGCTCGCGGACCTCACCCGGTCGGGCGGCCGGCTGGAGCGCGTGCTCGACGCCGCCGCGGTCACCGGCACCTCCCCCGGCCTGTCCCTCGCGGTCGACCCGGCGCTGGCCGCCGCGGCAGAGTCCTCCGACGACCCGGACGTGCAGGCCTGGGCGACCCGCCTCACCGGACGCACCGCCGACCCCGCGGCCGAGGACGACAACGGCGACGGGGGGACCGGCGACGGCGGTGAGGAGGCTGCCGAGGGCGGCGCCGTCGACGCCACCACCGCGGCCACGACAGCAGCGTCGACCACAGGGACGACCACAGGGACGACCTCCGCGGCGGCGGGCGACGCCGCCGACGTCGCGGTCCTGCCCGGGTTCGACCCCGACCTCGCCGCCGTCGCGCACGCCGACCCGTCGCGCGCCGACGTCGCCGCCGCGACGAGCGGCGAGGCCGCCCTCGGCAGCACGTGGCAGCGGCCCTCCGGGTGGTCCCTCTCCGTCGCGTGGCCCGAGGGCCGGACCGATGCCGCCACGCTCGCGACGGGTCGGGCCGCCCAGGTCGACCAGGTCGTCGTCGGATCCGGGCTCGCCCCCACCGGCGACGTGCCCGCCTCGGCGCGCGCCGCCGTCGACACCCCGTCGGGCAAGGTGTCCGCCCTCGTCGCGGACTCGGGGCTGTCGACCGCGTTCGCGTCGCTCACGGACACCGCAGCCGCGCCGTCGGCCGCGGAGGCCGCCCAGCGCCTGCTCGCCGACACGGCCCTGCTCGCCCTCCAGCAGCAGGACGCCGGGACCGGCGACCTCCACGTGCTGGCGACGCTCCCGCGGAACTGGTCGCCCGACGACGCGCTCGTGGGCCGCGTGCTCGACTCCCTCGAGGAGTCGGCCTGGGCCGACGTCGTCCCCCTCTCTGCGACCGTCGCCGCGCCCGCGTCCCGCGTCCCGCGCGACGACCCGGCGCGCAGCGCCACGGCCGGCGCCGAGCTGGCGCCGCAGTCCGTGGACCGGATCCTGGACACGCACCGCTCGCTCTCCTCGTTCGCGACCGTCGCCACCGACCCCGTGGACCTCACCGGCGACCTCGACCAGGCGCTCCTCGCCCCGCTGGCCGTCGCCGCGCGGAACGCCCCCGCCGCCCGCGACCGCGCCGTCGACGTCGCCGTCGAGCGCGCCGACGCGCTCCAGCAGGGCATCGGCGTCGCCGACCGGTCCGACGTCACCCTCGTCAGCGACACCGGCAAGCTGCCCGTGAAGGTGACGAACGAGCTGCCCGTCGACGCGACCGTGACCGTCGTCCTGCGGCCCGACGTCTCCCGGCTCATCGTCGAGTCCCGTCCCACCGTCGTGGTCCCCGCCGGCACCTCGACCAACGTGCACGTCCCCGTCCGTGCCATCGGCTCCGGCGACGTCGAGCTCCAGGTCGAGGTGCTCTCGCCCGACGGCGCCGTCGTCGCCGGTCCCACGAGCTTCTCCGTGCGCGTCCGCGCCGGGTGGGAGACTGCGGGGACCGCCGTCGTCGCTGCCGCGATCGCGCTGCTCTTCGTCGGCGGCATCTGGCGTACCGTGCGTCGCGGCCGGTCCTCTGCGCGCACCACCGCCGAGGGCGTCACCGAGGCCGTGGACCCGCAGGGTCCCGACCCGGCCGTCCCGGCCGAGACCGACGCCGCTCCCCCCGCCCAGGCCACGGAGAAAGACCCCTCATGACCGACTCGCCCGCCTTCCCTGACGACGGCCGGCCCGAGCGACCTCGCGACGGGGCCCCCGTCGACCCCGTCATGCCGCCGAGCTATCCGCCGGCCTTCCCGCCCCCGCCCCGTCGTGGCGCCCCCGCGAGGCACGACACGACCGGGCACCACACGACCGGGCAGGGACCGACACCCGCCGCGTCGCCCGGCGCGGCGGCCGGGGCCGAGGGGCGCGCGGACGAGGGCCGCGCGGACGAGGCTGCGGCAGCCGGCACCCTCGAGGCCGGCATGGTCGAGCCGGGCATCGCCGAGCCGGTCGCCGGCGGGCCCGAGGCCGACGGCGCCGGCACGAGCGCGCCGTCCGCCGACCAGCCCGGCGCCGCGGACGCCGTGCGCCGCACGAGCCTCGGCCGCGGCTCGATCGTCATGACGGCGGGCACGGTCGCGTCGCGGGCGTCCGGGCTCATCCGGTCGGTGCTGCTCGTGGCCTGCGTCGGCGCCGTGGGCACGGTGGCGAACGCGTTCGACATCGCGAACAAGCTCCCGAACATGCTGTTCGCGCTGATCTCCGCGGGTGTGCTGCAGGCCGTGCTCATCCCGCAGATCCTGCGCGCGATGAACGCCAAGAACGCCCGGGAGCGGCTCGACAAGCTGATCTCGATCTCGGGCCTCGGGCTCCTGCTGCTCACGGCCGTGCTGGTCGTCGCCGCGCCGATCATCGTCACGCTCTTCACCCTGCGCGGGCACGTCGACCCCGACGCGCGACACCTCGCCGTGGTCTTCGCCTACTGGTGCATCCCCCAGGTCTTCTTCTACGGCCTCTACATGCTCCTCGGCCAGGTGCTCAACGCCCAGGGCAAGTTCGGCGCCTACGGACTGGCACCCGTCGCCAACAACGTGGTGTCGCTGCTCGGCTTCGGGGCGTTCCTCCTGACCTGGGGCACCGCGCCGGAGCGCGGCATCAACGACCTCTCGACCTGGTCGTCCGCCCAGACCACCCTGCTGGCAGGCACGGCGACACTGGGCATCGCCGCGCAGTCCCTCGTCCTCGTCATCGCGCTGCGTCGGTCGGGCTTCGGTTGGCGCTTCCGCTGGGGGTTTCGAGGGATCGGGCTCCGGTCCGCCGGCACCGTGGTCGGGTGGACCATCGGCGCCGTCGTCCTCGAACAGCTGGGCGTGCTCTACCTGTCGAACGTCCTGTGGGCCGCTGCCGGGAACGACGACGCCGTCGCGGGGAACGCCGCCTACACCCAGGCCATGACGATCTACCTGCTGCCGCACTCGCTCGTCGTCGTCTCGATCATCACGGTCCTGTTCCCCCGCATGACGGCGGCCGTCCACGCCGGCGACCTCGCCGGCGTGCGTCACGACATGTCCCTGGGGATGCGCTCGGCAGGCATCTTCTCCGTCTTCTCGGCCGCCGCGCTCGCCGTCCTGGCCGTGCCGCTGACCGAGGCCCTGCTCCCCACGGCGGGGCCGAGCGGGGTCGCGGCGATCGCCCCGATCATCCAGGCGATGGCGCTCGGCATCGTCGCCCTCGGAGCCACGGTCATGGTCCGGCGCATGTACTTCGCGTTCGAGGACGGCCGGTCGATCTTCGTCATCCAGGTGATCGCGACCGTGTCGATGGTGGCCGTGCTGTGGGCCGCGATCAGCCTGCTCCCCGTCACGTGGTGGGCGGTCGCGGCCGGTGGCGCGTACGCCGTGTCGACGTGGATCTCGCTGCTGCTGCGCGTGCGCGGCATGCGGCGCAAGCTGCACGGCATCGACGGGCGCAACGTCATGCGGCTGTACGTCCGGGCGACGGTCGGCGCAGCCGTCGCGGCGCTGCTCGGCTGGCTCACCGTGCGGCTGATGGACGGCTACGTCGTCACGTCCTGGGGGCACTCGGTGCTCGTGACCGCCGTCGCCGGCGTCGTCATGGTGCTCGGCTACGTCCTGTCCCTGAAGGTCCTTCGCGTGCGCGAGCTCGACGACGCGCTGGCCCCCGTCCTCCGCCGGATCAAGCGATGACCGCGCCCGCGTGCCCGGCTCGGGCGGGTTCCGTGAGGGCCCTGCGGGCGCGCCCGCCGGTCACCGCCTCGCGGCCACCAGCCCGCCCGTACGATGGTCCGATGGACCGGAGGACACTCTCCCCCCGCACCCCCACCGAGGAGTCCAGGTGAGCACCCCCCATCCCGGGACAGTCATGGTCGATCGCTATCGGCTCGTGCAGCCCGCAGCCACCGACCTCGCCGCAGCTGAGGCGTGGGAGGCGCACGACCAGATCCTGGACCGCCCCGTCCGGGTGACGTTCATCGACGGCCCGTACGCGTCGGCAGCGCTCGACGCCGCCCGCCGGGCGGCGCTCGTCGCCGACCCGCGGCTCTCGCGCGTGCTCGACGTCGGCAGCACCGACCTCGGCACCGGCCAGCGCAGTTACATCATCTCCGAGCCGTACCGCGGCTCGTCGCTCACGGAGGTCGTCTCCAGCGGCCTGGTCGACGCCCAGCAGGCACGCGCCGTGGTGGGCGAGGCCGCGGCCGCGCTCGAGGCCGCAGGCCAGCGCGGCGTCCACCACCTGGCCCTGCGCCCCGAGGCCGTGCGCGTGGACGGGCACCGTGTCGTCGTCACCGGGCTCGGCATCGACGCCGCGCTCGCCGGGGTCGACGGCGGACGGACCACGGTCGGCGCCGACGCCGCCGCCGCTGACGCCCGCGATCTCGTCGCCCTCGCCTACTACGCCCTCACCGCCCGCTGGCCGGGCGACTCCCTCGAGGAGCCGTGGATCGCCACGGACGCCGTGCGCCCGCTGCCCGCGCAGACCGACGCGAACGGCGTCGTGCCCGTCTCCGCCCTCGTGCCGCACGTCGACCCGGACCTCGACGCTCTCGTCCGCCGGACCTTCGCAGCCACGCCCGACGCCCCGAGCGCCCCGGGCGACGTCGTCGCCGCGCTCGCGCCCTGGGGCGAGGTCTCGGTCGTCGCGTCCCTGCCGCAGTTCGTGCAGCCGTCCACCGAGCCGCCGGTGCGCTCGTCGGTCCTCGGCGCCGTGGGCAACGGTGCCGGCCTGCCGGGCACCCCTCCCCCGGCCCCGCCGGTCCGCCGGCCCTCCACCGGTCGCATCGCCCGGGCCGCTGCCGTCGGTGGGGCCGTCGGTGGCGCCGCTCCGGCCGGTCAGGCGGCCGCACAGTCGACCCAGGCCATCCCGCCGGTCGGGACACCCGCCGGGGGTCCGGCGGCGCAGCAGACCGCCGCGATGGCCCCGGTGCAGCAGGGCGCACCGGCCCCCCAGCCTGCGCAGCCCACGCAGGCGTACGGGGCCCCGCCGGCCGACTACGCCACGCAGGCCTACGGCGCCGCCCCGCAGACGGCGCACGCTCCGGTGCCCCCGCCCCCTCCCGTCGGCGGAGAGCCGCGCACCGACACCGGGGGGTTCGCGTCGACGCCCGCACCCAAGCGGCGCGGCGTGAACCCGACGCCGATCGTGCTCGGGCTGGTCGTCGTGCTCGTCCTCGCCGGCGCCCTGTGGGCGGTGTCGCGCGCCATGTCGCCGTTCGACGCCACGGTCGCCGAGAGCCCGTCGCCGACGCAGGCCGCGAACGGCGGCACCGGTGCCGAGCAGCCCAGTGACGACGCCTCCGAGGAGCCCACCGAGACCCCGGAGGCGCGGCCGGTCATCAAGTCGGGTGACCAGCTCGACCCGGAGGGCGACGGGCAGCACCCGGAGGCCGTGGACCTCGCGTACGACGGTGACCCGTCGACGTTCTGGTACACGATGTACTTCAACTCCCCCGACTTCGCCGGGCTCCGTTCCGGGCTCGGGTACGTCATCGAGCTCGAGAAGCCGGCACCGGTCACCTCGATCACGCTCAACACCAACTCGTCGGGCGGGCACGTCGAGGTCCGTGCGACGTCGCGGGACAAGCCGACCGACGGGCCGGTGCTCGCGGAGGGGTCGTTCAGCTCGGAGACCAAGCTCGACCTGTCGGAGGAGACCGTCGCGGACTCCTTCGTGCTGTGGATCACGGAGCTCCCGCAGACCAACGGCAAGAACTACCTGGAGCTCAACGAGATCGTCCTCTCGTAGGCCCCTCGCCGGGCGGCCTGAGTCGTCGCCCGGGAACACCGCACCACCTCGTCGTGTTGTGGTCGGTGGCGCCCCAGGACGCGACACACCAGCAACGACCAGGAGAAGACGTGACCGATCAGCCGACCAACACCACCGGTGAGGCCACCGTGCACGACATCGTCATCGTGGGCTCGGGACCTGCCGGCTACACGGCGGCTGTGTACGCCGCGCGGGCCGGTCTGGCCCCTGTCGTCATCGCCGGGTCGGTCACCGCCGGCGGCGCGCTGATGAACACCACCGAGGTGGAGAACTTCCCGGGGTTCCCGGCCGGTGTCCAGGGCCCGGACCTCATGGAGGCCATGCGGGAGCAGGCCGAGAAGTTCGGGGCGCGCGTGCTGTGGGACGACGCCGAGCAGGTCGAGCTGGCCGGTGACGTCAAGACCGTCGTGACCGGCGGCGGCGAGACCTTCAAGGCCCGCGCCGTGATCCTCGCGACGGGCTCCGCGTACCGCGAGCTCGGCCTGCCCGAGGAGAAGCAGCTGTCCGGCCGTGGGGTGTCGTGGTGCGCGACGTGCGACGGGTTCTTCTTCCGTGACCAGCACATCGCCGTCGTCGGCGGCGGTGACTCCGCGATGGAGGAGGCCACGTTCCTCACGCGGTTCGCGTCCAAGGTGACGATCGTGCACCGCCGCGACTCGCTGCGGGCCTCGAAGATCATGGCCGACCGTGCCCAGGCCGACCCGAAGATCGAGTTCGCCTGGAACAGCGAGGTCGCCGGGATCTCCGGTGAGGACAAGGTCCAGGGCATCACGCTGCGCGACACCGTCACCGGCGAGGAGCGCCAGCTGGACACCACCGGCCTCTTCGTCGCCATCGGCCACGACCCGCGCACCGACCTGGTCAAGGGTCAGATCGACCTGGACGACGAGGGCTACATCCTCGTCGAGGGTCGCTCCACGCGCACCAACCTCCCCGGCGTCTTCGCCTGCGGCGACGCCGTCGACCACACCTACCGTCAGGCGATCACCGCCGCCGGCTCCGGGTGCGCTGCCGCGCTCGACGCGCAGTCCTACCTGACCGAGGTGGCGGACGCCGACGGCGAGGCAGACCTCGCGGGCACCCCCGCGGTCCCCAACCCGGACGGACTTCCCGCGGCTCTCGACTCCGTCGCGGGCTGACTTCTTTCCCACCCCCTCATCGAAGGAGCGACACATGGCTACCGTCGCCGTCACCGACGACACGTTCAAGACCGAGGTGCTCGAGTCCGACGTCCCGGTCCTCGTTGACTTCTGGGCCACCTGGTGCGGGCCGTGCCGCATGGTCGCACCGATCCTCGAAGAGCTCTCGGACGAGTACGAGGGCAAGATCAAGATCGTCAAGCTCGACACCGACGCCAACCAGGCCACCACGATGGCCTACGGCATCACGTCGATCCCGACGCTCAACGTCTACTCCGGCGGCGAGCTCGTGAAGTCCGTCATCGGTGCGCGCCCCAAGCGCGCCCTCCAGGAGGAGATCGACGCGGTCCTCGCGCCGAGCGCCTGACCTTCCTCGACGGCCGGGTCTGTTTCACGTGAAACAGGCCCGGCCGTCGGCATGTCCGGAGCCTGTGGTGGACCCGCCATCTCGCACGATTGGTCCTGGAGCTTCGCGCTGTTCGACAGCGTGACTCGGAGTGCGTGGCCGCGGCGTCCCACGTCGCCGGTTGCCGGGGTGTTCATCGCCCCGGCACGTCCCGACTCCTCGGGCTCCGGAGACGGGACTCCCGAGGGGTCCCTTGTCAGTGGTGGCTGGGACGATCGCCGCTATGCCGACCATTGACGAGCTCCGCGAGCACTTCCTCGCGGCTTGGGGCCCCGACACCTGCTACCCCCACATGAGCGACGAGTGGAGCCCTGAGAAGCCTTCGCGCGACCAGTGCGGCATGACTGCCCTGGTCGTCCAGGACATCCTCGGGGGTGACCTGATCCTGGCGGAGGTTCACGTGGACGGTGCCCAGATCGGTCACCACTACTGGAACCGGCTCCCGGACGGTACGGACGTCGATCTCACCGCCGACCAGTTTCTGCCGGAGGAGACCGTGGTGGGTGGCACCGTCGTGATCCGTCCTCCCGATGCTCCCCGCTACCACAGGGAGCAGTACGAGCTGCTGCGCGACCGCGTCCTCGCGTCACTGGGGACGGCCGCACCCTGACGGCCAGCCCGTCCCAGGGTTGGGTCGCACCCGTCACCCGAAGCGATGTCCGTGGGCGCCCTCGTCCCAGCACCGAAACGACGTACACAGTCCGAGCGCACGCGACGCCGTGATCGCGGCCGCGGTCGAGTCCTGGTCGTGGACCGAGGGGACATGGGCCCGCCGGGCGTGCCCGCTGCCGTCGACCAGTCCGGCTCGCCCACGCGGTCGTAGCCCGACCGAGCCTCGGCCACCAGGCTGCCAGGCCGTGCAGGCGTAGCCCCGCCGCTCCGGCCGGCTCTACCGTGCGGGCGTCGGTCCGACAAGGCGTGGCAGTGCGGGCGTCGGTGCCGCCAGGCGCGGCCGTGCCGACGTGGGTCCCACCAAGCGCGGCCGTGCGGGCACGGTCAAACTACGCGTCGGTCCAGCGTCGGTCCAACCCTGCGCCGCTCATGCCGGCGTCGCGCAGCGGCCGCCGGGGAACCTCGGACCGGCCGAGTGGTGCGCGGGCACGGGACGAGTGAGCGGACGGACGTCCATGTGCGTCAGCACGCCTCCGTGTCGCACACCTGTCGCGCAGGTTGCGCTGGCCTAGCCGACGAGGCGAGAACCGAGCGACGGAGGCGATGGTGGAGGGTCTGCAGCCGCTGAACTGATCGGACGCCGGGCGCGTTCGGGCCGCCTGGGATGGCAGCAGTGAATGCGTCAGCCTCAGCTCGGCCACAGGGGATGTCCCGATCACGTCGTCCTCCCCGACCATGGTCCGCGAGTCGGCTCTGGAGCAGCGTCGTGACCAGCGCCGATGCAGCGCACGCGTGACTCTCAGGCCTTCACACGGCTCCACCAGGGCCCGAGACGACTTCCGCGCCGCAGCGCTGTGGCAGAGCAGGGCTGGAGCGTGCCAGTGCGCGGAGCCGTGCGCAGGAACCGGAGTCCTCGCACCTTCCGCGTCGTCGAGGCGTCGGCACACGTGCCCGTATTGGGCGGACCGGGACCACCGGTCCGGACGAGGTCATTCCGACGCTCCTCCGGTCTCCGGCAACTCTTCCCCGGTCCCGACGGCCCTCCTAGGGCCTCGCTCTCCCCGCCATCCAGGGCGTCGCCGGCGCGCCACCGTCACGGGGCGGCGAGGGTTCACACCCAGCGTGACGTCGGAGCCAAGCTTCGCCGTGCGCAGCCGCCCGTCCTCGGCGCTGGTCTGTGCCTCCCGAGCAGGGCCCCTCCCGACCAGGGCACATGACGCCCCGCCCCCTCTTCACCGACCCGGGCACACCACGACGTTTCACGTGGAACATCGCACGATCATCCGCCTCGACGCGTAGCCGACCGCTGCCCGCACATCCGGTCGGCACCTCCAAGACGACCCCAGGTCTCACACCTCCAACCGACTTCCCTCGCCCGGCTCCGTCTCCCCGCCGGCACCAGCAACCTCGCCGAGGCCGTCCGTGTACCCGACACCCCGGCCAACCCGGACCTATCACTGGCCGGACCGCTACCCCACTCCGCGCTCACCTCTGCGCGGCAAGGGATCCCCCGCCCTATCCCCCGCCCGGCCAGCAACCGCGCCCAGGCCCGCCCGTGTACCCGATACCCCGGCCAACCCGGACCTATCACTGGCCGGTCCCCCCCACTCCGCGCTCGCCTCTGCGCGGCATGGGATCCCCCGCCCAATCCCCCGCCCGGCAGCAACCTCGCCCAGGTCCGCCCGTACTCCCGACACCACGGCCAACCCGGACCTATCACTGGCGGACCGCCACCCCACTCCGCGCTCGCCTCTGCGCGGCAAGGGATCCCCCGCTCAGCTTCCCCCTCCGACACCAGAACCCCGCGCCGTCCCGCGCACCCGATAGCGCGCATCCCCCCGCCCGTTCGCCACCCCGCTCCGCGCTTGCCTCTGCGCTCGGCCGCTTCGTGCCGTGCCGTGCCGTGCCGTGCCGTGCCGTGCCGTGCCGTGCCGTGCCGTGCCACGAACATCTTGACGCGTCACTCTGGGGCGTACCCGGCTTATCCGTCGAGTCCGACACAACGCTGCACCCTTCGGCAGAGCCTCTCCTCCCCCGCGGTCCCCTTGAGGGGCCGCCGAGGCCAGGAGATCCTGACGGTTAACGTCGCTCGACCTGAGCTGGGACTCTCGTTCCACGTGAAACATCGCTGCGACGTTCAGGGTTGGCGAGCAGGCTCAGGTCCCCGTCAGCACCTGCGGCTCATCTGTGCCTAACCCCCATGTGCATATCGCCCGCGCTTCAGCGCCCAGCTACCTGACCAGCTGGCGAGCCACCTCTGCGAGCAGCCTCGTCTTGCGGAGCGAGGCCAGGGTGCGCTCGGTGCGAAGTCGTCGAGGGCTCAAGGCCCGGGTGGGGGCCCTCGTACCCACAGGCGGCGGCCCTGCCCGTCCTCCATGACGCGGCCCTGCCCGTCGTCCACGACGCGGCCCGAGGGGGTGCACCCCGCCTCCGCCAGCCCCACCGTCCGCCCGCGCCGACAGTGGTCTCGGCCTGGACGCTACCCGAGGCCCAGCCCCGGGAGGTTGTACGACCGGCAGTCTTCGAGCGGTCGTGGTGCACGTTTCACGTGGAACATGCCTGCTACACCCAGACCGTGCGCGTACTGCTTCCCGTCAGATCCGCGCGCCTCAGCCTCCGCGGGACTGGCTGACCTCCGCCGACGCTCTGCGAGCCCACCACCGTGCTGACCACGGCGACCTCTCCGCGACTCCCGACCGCGCGTTCACCTGCGTACCGGCGGACCCAACTACTGGTGACGGCTCACGGTGGGGCGAGGGCATGAGACGTGTCTCGGGCAGGCCGACAGAACCTCGCCGCCTACCACCGTCGAGATTTGCCCTGCGCGCGGCCACCGGCGCGGTGCACCAGCGCGCGACAGATGCCACGACGACGACCAAGCACCAGCGGCGTGTCGTGGCCCCCAACGACGCTCCATGCGCCCCCACGCCAGCGGGCACCGCTCCGAAGAGGCGGTGCCCGCTGGTGAGAACTCCGAGGTCAGGAGCGAAGGAGTCCCGGATCCTCGGGTGCCATGACACCGAGGATTCGGTTGAGGTCCTCCACGGACGCGAACTCCACGGTGAGCCGTCCCTTCGTCTTCCCGATGTTGACCTTCACGCGCGTCTCGAAGCGGTCCGCGAGGCGAGTCGCGAGCTCGTCCATCGCCTCGCTGCGCTGCCCCGCCCGCGGAGCACGCCGGGTCGTCTTACCGCCGTCTCCGCTGGTCAGCAGCGTGACGATCTCCTCTGTCGCGCGGACCGAGAGTCCCTCCGACACGATCCGCTGAGCCAGGCGTTCGATCTCGGCACCATCACTCAGAGCCAGCAGGGCGCGTGCGTGCCCTGCCGAGAGGACACCGGCCGCCACCCTGCGCTGAACCAGCGGCGGCAGCTTCAAGAGGCGCAGCGTGTTGGAGATCTGGGGACGCGAGCGAGCGATCCGAGTCGCGAGCTCCTCATGCGTGCAGCCGAAGTCGTCCAGAAGCTGCCGGTACGCCGCCGCCTCCTCGAGCGGATTGAGCGCCGCACGGTGCAAGTTCTCCAACAGCGCGTCGCGCAGCATGTCGCTGTCATCGGTCTCACGGACGATCGCCGGGATGGTCTCCAGACCAGCGACCTGGGACGCCCTCCACCGCCGCTCACCCATGATGAGCTCGTATCGGTCCTGGTCAGAGGCATCGGGCCGCACGACCACGGGCTGGAGAACGCCGATCTCCGAGATCGAAGCAACCAGCTCGTCGAGCTCACCATCGTCGAAGACGGTGCGCGGCTGCCAGGTGTTCGGCCGGATCGACTCCACCGGGATCTCAGCAAAACGGGCGCCAGGCACCGGACGGAGCTCGGTTTCACGTGAAACGGCATCGTGGACCGGCGTATCGGCATCCGTGCCGAGCCCTGCATTCGTGGCTTCGCCGGCGACGGCGGACCTGTCCCCGTCCTCGTCGGGCGCCGGCGCCGGGGAGGACTCAGTCAGGTCGGGAATCTCGATGCTCGTGATCAGTCCCAGCGACAGCGAATCTGCTCCGAGGCCGCCGTCATCCTCGACGGTCGCCCCTGCCGGCATGGCCGAGCGATCGGCCAGCGCACCGCTCGTCTGAGGCCGTTCGTTCTCGGCAACAGGCTCACTCTCCCGCGACTGCTGCTCGTTCCCGGTCCGGATGCTCAGGCGGCCCCCCGCGATAGCGGAGTCCCAGGATGCAGATCGCCGGCTGGTGCGGCCGTTCTCGTCGGAGGCCTCCCCCGACGTGCGCTCCGCGCCCACGCTGGCGAGCTTGCTCGCGTCCGCTGCCATTTCTCGAGGTTCACCAGCAGGGAAGAAGACGTCGACGGGTCGGTCCCCTTCCGGGCCGGACGGGATCAGCGCACCGAGCCCGCGCCCCAGGCCACGCTTCTTCTGACTCATGCTCCAGCCTCCTGAACCATGGGGCCCCACGCTCCCCTGCTCGTCGTCGAAGTATCGTGCCGCCCCCGCCGCTGCGGGGCGCCGGCCGGCCGAGGCCTGGCCATGCGTCGAACGGTCGCCGTCGCGGGCGTCATGGTGCCCGTCACAGAGCTTCTCATCGCGCCTTATCCCAGGTCAGCGCGCTGCGGCGCGCGCTCCGCGAGCTCGCGTGCTGCCTCAAGGTAGGCCAGGGACCCCGTCGAACTGGGGTCGTAGGTCATGACCGTCTGAGCGTGACTCGGAGCCTCGGAGATCCGCACCGACCGAGGCACCGTCGTCCGCAGGGTCTGCTTCGGGAAGTGTTCGCGCACCTCGGCGGCCACCTGCTGGGCCAAGTTGGTTCTGCCGTCGTACATCGTCAAGAGGATCGTCGACACCCGCAGCTCGGGGTTGAGGTGCGCCTTGATGAGCTCGATCGTCTTGAGGAGCTGGCTCAGCCCTTCGAGCGCGTAGTACTCGCACTGGATCGGGATCAACACTTCCCGACCGACGACGAAGGCGTTGACCGTCAGGAGACCAAGGCTCGGCGGGCAGTCGACCAGCACGTAGTCGATCCGCTCCTCACCTCGTGCATCGCGGTCCGCCAGGTAGGCGTCGACCGCGCGGCGGAGGCGTGTTTCACGTGAAACCAGCGAGACGAGCTCGATCTCCGCGCCGGACAGGTCGATCGTGGCCGGAACCCCGTACAACCCTGGCACGGTAGGGCATTCCTGCACCGTGTTCGCGAGCGGCTCGCCCTCGACAAGAACCTCGTAGATCGACGGCGTACCTGCCCGATGCTCGAGGCCGAGGGCCGTCGAGGCGTTGCCTTGCGGGTCGTTGTCGATGACCAGCACCTTGAGGCCGGACTGCGCGAGGCCAGCAGCGAGATTCACCGTGGTGGTCGTCTTCCCGACGCCACCCTTCTGATTGGCCACCGTGATGATGCGCGTCCGGTCGGGACGCGGGAACCGCCTCCCCTGCAGCTCGATGCGTCGGCGGGCGTCGATCGCGAGCTGCGCTGCCAAGGGCGTGGACTCGTCAGCTTCAGGTACGGAGGCCACGAGAGCGGCCCGGTGACCGTCGATCGCCGGGGGGAGGCCACCACCGGCCCAGGACAGCCCGGGCGATGTTTCACGTGAAACGTGCGGATCGCCCGTCACGGTCCCGTCATTGCGCGGGACGTCGTCGACGTGCTCCGTGCTCGTGCTCACGTGCCACTCCTCCGGTTCGCCACAGAGACCTTGCGTCCGGTCGCGGCGCGAGCGTTGCCGCCACGGACCGGGTACTCCGCGCTCACTCTACGGCCTTGCTGCCAGCGGGACGGGTCAAAACTCCGACCTGTGGAGACAGCGGACGAGCGAGACGGTCGGCCGGAACGCACCGGTAGCCCGGGGCGGTCAGGACCTGCGGATACGCAAGATGGTGGTCGTCTCGACGTCGTCGATCGTGCGACCCTCAAGGATCTCCGGCTCGGCGGTCTTGAACGACCGGAGAACCTTGCGGGCGGGGTCGATCTCCCGCTCGACGTTGCGACCCTTCAGGACGACCATTGCCCCGCCGCGGCGCACCAGCGGCAGACTCATTCGAGCCAGCTTGCTCAACGCGGCGACCGCCCGCGACGTCACCACGTCGACCTCGAACGCGTCGTGGTACTCCTCCGCGCGCCCACGCTTGACCTGGACGTTCGCGAGCTGCAGGTCATCGACGACCTCCTGGAGCCACGCCGTCCGACGCTCCATGGGCTCGATCAGGTGGACCTCGACGTCCGGCCGCTGAATGGCCAGGACGACGCCGGGCAGCCCTGCGCCCGAACCGATGTCCGCCACCGACCTCGCATCCTCGAGATAGGGGGTGACGGCGGCGGAGTTGAGGATGTGACGTTCCCACAGACGCGCCACCTCGCGGGGACCGATCAGACCACGCAGCTCGCCCTCTGCCCGCAGGTTCGCTGCGTACCGAGCGACGAGGTCATAGCGATCACCGAAGTAGTCGCGCACCGCACCGCTCCGCCCGAGCTCTTCGTCGCGGGCACCAGCAGCGCTGTTCGTCTCGTCCTCGGTCATCTTCAGCCCTTCTCGTTCTCGTACCTCATGACGAGAGCCCGTCGTTTCACGTGAAACAACGGGCTCTCGCGGCCACACTCAGGACGCGGAGGGTGCGCCCGAGTCGACAGCGGGCTGGACCACGACGTACCGCGCCGGTTCGACACCGCGCGAGTCGCTCACCAGGCCGGCCGCCGCCACGGCGTCGTGCACCACCTTGCGCTCGAACGCGTTCAGCGGGTCGAGCTCGACTTCCTGCCCCGACTCCTGCACCTGCCGGATGGCTTCCTCGGCCAAGGTCGTCAGCTCGGCGCGGCGAGCGGCGCGGAAGCCGCCGATGTCGAGCATCAGCCGGCTGCGCTCGCCCGTGCGAGCCTGCACGGCCAGACGGGTCAGCTCCTGCAGCGCCTCCAGCACCTCGCCGTCCCGTCCCACGAGAGAGGAGAGGTCAACGTCCTCGTCAGCCACGATCTCGACAGCAGCACGGTCGTGCTGGATGTCCAGGTCGATGTCACCGTCGAGATCCGCGATATCGAGGAACTCCTCGAGGTAGTCAGCGGCGATCTCGCCCTCTTCCTCGAGGCGCGCCGTGTTCTCGGGCTCCCGGTCCACCGGAGTGTCCGTCGTCATCGGTGTCGATTCCTCTCGCTGCTCAGCGGCGCTTCTGGCGGTTCTTGCGCTTGGGCTGCACACGCTGGCCGCGAGGCTGCTCGGCCTCCGGCTCCGGTGCTGCCTCGATGGCGCCGTTGGCGGCGGCCTTGCGGGCCTGCTTCTCCTTGAGGAGTCGCTCCGCCTCGGAGCCCGGCGCCGGCATGCGCTTGATCGTGTAGAACTGCTGACCCATCGACCAGAGGTTCGAGATCACCCAGTAGATCAGCACACCGACCGGGAAGTTGATCCCCGAGATCAGGAAGATCACCGGAAGGATGTAAAGCATCATCTTCTGCGTGCTCGCCATCGGGCCCTCGAGCGCGGCCTTCGGCATGTTCTTCATGGTCAGCTGGCGCTGCGTGAAGAACATGGTGGCGCTCATCAGGACGATGAGGCAGATGACCACGACGCGCGCCGTCGTCGAGTCGGTCGTGCGGAAGACGTCGGAGAGCTGTGCGCCGAAGAGCTTGGAGTGCTCGATGTCCGCGGCCACGCGCTGATCGATCGGGCCGATCGTGCGGTAGGACCCGTCAGCGATCGCCGAGAGGTGGTTGAGCACCCGGAACAGCGCGAAGAAGATCGGCGACTGCAGCAGGATCGGCAGGCAGGACGCCATGGGGTTGGTGCCGTGCTTGCGGTACAGCTCCATGGTCTCGCGGCCCATGGCCTCGCGGGACGCCGGGTCCGTCTTGCCCTTGTACTTCTTCTGCACGGCCTGCAGCTCGGGCTGCATCATCTGCATCCCGCGCGAGGCCTTGATCTGCTTGAAGAACAGCGGGATCAGCGCGATACGGATGACGATCGTCAGCGCGACGATCGAGAACACCCACGCCCAGCCCGGACCGTCCTGCATCCCGAGGGTCGTGAACAGGGCATGCGCCCCGTACATGATCCAGGCCACGACCCACTCGATGGGGTAGAGGATGGTATCCATCCCGATTTGTCTCCTCTGTCGGAAAGTCTCTGCGGTCCCCGGCGGCGCGATCCGGGATGGTCAGTGGCGAGGTGCGCCGCGGTGCTCGTGGTCCAGCGCGTCGACGTCGGTGTCGGCGTGCTTGTGACGAGCAGGCGGGACGTCGTCGACGCCGCCGAGGCTCCAGGGGTTGCACCGCAGGATGCGCCACAGGGCGAGACCGGTCCCCCGCAGCGTGCCGTGCGTCCGGACCGCGATGATCGCGTACTGCGAGCACGACGGGTAGTACTTGCAGGTGGGGCCCGTCAGCGGCGAGATCACCGTCTGGTAGACGCGCAGCACACCGATCAGCACGGTCGCCGGGAGGTTCCGCAGCATGTCCCGACCGTGGCCGAGCGTCGAGGCGGTCACGGAGTCCTCCGCACACGGTCGATCGCCCGGTCCAGGCAGCCTGCCAGGTCGCGGTCCAGCTCGGCGTACGTCGCCGCGCTCGATGCGGGGAGAGCCCGCACGACAAGGCACGATCCCGCAGGCAGTGAGGAGAGGTGCCCCGCGGCGGCATGCCGAAGGCGCCGCTTCACCTGGTTGCGGTGCACGGCGTTCCCCACGGCCTTGGATACGACAAGACCGACCTGTGGCGGCTCATCGCTCGTACCGCCGTCCCCCACGGCCCGCGGGCCGTCGTCGGGGTCGACGAGGAGATGGACCACCACGGTCGATCGACCTGCACGCGTGCCGCGGCGCACCGCCCGTTCGAAGTCGACGGAACGGCGCAGTCGGTGCGCCGCGGGCAGCATCCGTCAGGCAGAGAGCTCGGCGCGACCCTTGCGCCGACGGTTCGCCAGGATGGCGCGGCCGGCACGGGTGCGCATGCGCAGCCGGAAGCCGTGGGTCTTGGCACGACGGCGGTTGTTCGGCTGGAAGGTCCGCTTGCTCACGAGGTACTCCAAGAAACGTCGGGGAGGCACACCGTCATTTCCCGACGATGCAGGTCTTGTCGCAGGTCGGCGCACGCGTACGGGACGTGGAGGCGCCGACCGGGCCGATCAAGGACCTGGCAGCCCGGTTGTGGGCGCGCGAAAGGACCTGGAACGGCTGTCCGACGTTACGCCGCCGGGGGGGTTCAGGTCAAACCCGACCGGGGGCGCCCTCCCGTCCCCGGTCGCTACGATATGGAGGACCTCACGCACCTCGGCGCGACGTCGCGCCGCCCGCCCCGGTACGGTCACCCACAGGGTTGTCCACAGGTTCCACAGCATGTGGACAACGCTGTGGACGGAGTCTGGGGGGTGGCAGACTCGCGACTCGCTGCCATTCCAGTAACGACAGAAGGACGACGCCCGTGGCCCAGCCGGACGAGAACATCACGGATGTCTGGGCACACACGCTCGCCACCCTCGAGGCCCGGCCCGACATGTCGGCCCGGCAGCTCGCCTTCATCAAGCTGGCCAAGCCCATGGCGATCCTCGAGGACACGGTGTTCATCGCCGTCCCGCACGAGCAGACCCGCGCCTACCTCGAGACCAGCGTGCGCGACCAGCTCGTCTCCGCGATGGCCTCGACCCTCGGGCGCGACATCCGGTTCGGCATCACGGTCGATCCCGAGCTGAGCAGCGACACGCTCACGGGCCCGTCCCAGGACTACACGGCTCCCCCGGAGCCGGGCGTACCGGACGAGCCCGAGGCCCCGCCGCTGCCGCCGAGCCCCAAGCAGTCGGCCGAGCCGACGCGCCTCAACCCGAAGTACATCTTCGAGACCTTCGTCATCGGGTCGTCCAACCGGTTCGCCCACGCGGCGGCGGTCGCGGTGGCCGAGGCGCCGGCGAAGGCGTACAACCCCCTCTTCATCTACGGCGACTCGGGGCTGGGCAAGACGCACCTGCTCCACGCCATCGGGCACTACGCCCACAACCTCTATCCCCACGTGCGCGTGCGGTACGTGAACTCCGAGGAGTTCACCAACGACTTCATCAACAGCATCGGCGAGGGCCGCGCCGGAGCGTTCCAGCGCCGCTACCGGGACGTCGACGTCCTGCTCATCGACGACATCCAGTTCCTGCAGGGCAAGGAACAGACGATGGAGGAGTTCTTCCACACCTTCAACGCGCTGCACAACGCGGACAAGCAGGTCGTCATCACGTCCGACGTGCCGCCCAAGCAGCTCAACGGCTTCGAGGACCGCCTGCGCTCCCGTTTCGAGTGGGGCCTCATCACGGACGTCCAGCCGCCCGACCTCGAGACGCGGATCGCGATCCTCCGCAAGAAGGCCGCGAGCGAGCGGCTCGACGTCCCCGCGGAGGTGCTCAGCTACATCGGTTCGCGCATCTCGACGAACATCCGGGAGCTCGAAGGTGCGCTGATCCGCGTCACCGCGTTCGCGAACCTCAACCGCCAGCAGGTGGACCTCGCCCTCGCGGAGATCGTCCTCAAGGACCTCATCACCGACGACGACTCGGCAGAGATCACGCCGTCGATGGTGATCGCGCAGACGGCCGCGTACTTCGGCCTCACGATCGACGACCTGTGCGGCTCCTCCCGGTCGCGCGTCCTCGTCACGGCCCGCCAGATCGCCATGTACCTGTGCCGGGAGCTGACGGACCTCTCGTTGCCGAAGATCGGCCAGCAGTTCGGCGGGCGCGACCACACCACCGTGATGCACGCGAACAAGAAGATCGCCGGCCAGATGGCGGAGCGTCGCTCCACCTACAACCAGGTGACCGAGCTCACCAGCCGCATCAAGCAGCAGCACCGCGGCTGACCCTCCAGCCACGATCACGGGCCCGGCCATGCTCTCCACAGGGGCATGGACCGGGCCCGCGGCCGTTCATCCACACCTCCGCCCACAGCCCGGACCGCGCTGTGACGCTGTTGTCGCCCCGCCGTCCCCAGCCCTGTGGAGGGACATCGTGGACAACTCACCAGTTTTGCCCGCCGGGGAGATTCACACCTGTGGACAAAGCTGTGGACGCATGTGGACCGAGACGGTTTTTCCGTGGACGACGACGCCCCGATCGGTGGACGGCTGTGGGTACGGAATCCTCTGCCCACAGGCGCAAGGCGTCGTCCACAGGACTGCCCCCACAGTCTCCACACCCTGATCAAGGCTCTGACCTGCACAAACGCACGTCATCCCCAGAATCCACAACCCCTATGACGATGACGAACGTTTGATCATCAAGGAAATCCACACACCTTCATCAGGCCGGCCGACGCGACCAGGCAGTCCGTGGCCCCGCTGTGCGGATCGAGTGCCGAAGACGCCCCGTCTCGCGTAGGGTTTGGCTCGGACGACGAGGCAGGTCGGATGACGTCGTACAGGCTCGCCACCGGGCCTCGACGACAGCCCTGCGTCCACATCGATCGACGACACCAGTCGGCAACGCGAGGAGTGGGATGAAGTTCCGGGTTGAGCGTGACGTCCTGGCCGAGGCCGTGACATGGACGGCGCGCACTCTCCCCACGCGCCCGCCGGCACCCGTCCTGGCAGGCGTCCGCATCGAGGTCGACACGGCCGGCACCATCTGGCTGTCCAGCTTCGACTACGAGGTCTCCGCGCGCGCCGAGATCCCCGCAGAGGTCTCGGAGCCGGGCACGGTGCTCGTCTCCGGCCGCCTGCTCGCCGAGATCTCCCGTGCGCTGCCCCACAAGCCGGTCGACGTCACGCTCGAGGGCACCAAGGTCGTGCTGACGTGCGGCGCCTCGCGGTTCACCCTCCTGACCATGCCGGTCGAGGACTACCCCACGCTGCCGCAGATGCCGGAGCTGAGCGGCACCGTCACGGGCGACGCCCTGACGCACGCCGTCGCGCAGGTGAGCGTCGCGGCGAGCCGTGACGACACGCTCCCCCTGCTCACGGGCGTGCGGATGGAGATCGAGGGCGAGCGGATCACCCTCATCGCCACCGACCGCTACCGGCTCGCGCTGCGCGAGCTGACCTGGACCCCGGCCACCCCGGGCTACTCCGCCGTCGCGCTCGTGCGCGCCCGGACGCTGACCGACGTCGCGAAGTCGCTCGGCGGGGGCGGCGGGCTCGTCAACGTCGGCCTCTCCACCGGTCAGGGCGTCGACCTCATCGGCTTCGAGGCCGGCGGCCGCCACACCACGTCGCAGCTCGTGGACGGCGACTATCCCCCGGTCCGCCGCCTGTTCCCCGACGCGACGCCGATCCATGCCGTCGTCGCCACCGGGCCGCTCATCGAGGCGGCCAAGCGCGTCTCCCTGGTCGCCGAGCGGAACACCCCGATCCGGTTGTCGTTCACCGACGGCCAGGTCGTGCTCGACGCCGGTCAGGGCGACGACGCGCAGGCGTCCGAGGCGCTCGAGGCGGTGCTCGTCGGCGAGGACATCCAGGTGGCGTTCAATCCGCAGTTCCTGCTCGACGGGCTCGGTGCGCTCGGCACCGACTTCGTCCGGCTCTCGTTCACCCACCCGAACAAGCCGGTGGAGTTCACCGGCCAGGAGTCGCTCGACGGCGAGGACTCGTCGGAGTACCGCTACCTGCTCGTGCCCATCCGGTTCGCCGGCTGACGCACGCGCCCGCCCTCTCGCCCCGCACCCTCCTGGAGGTACCCATGGTCAGCCACATCGGACTCGTCGGTCTGGGCAAGATGGGCAACAACATGCGCGAGCGGCTGCGCCGCGGAGGCATCGAGGTCACGGGGTACGACCCGCGTCCCGAGGTCTCCGACGTGGCGTCGCTCGCCGACCTCGTCGCCGCCCTGCCCGCCGACCGCCGGGTCGTGTGGGTGATGGTGCCGGCGGGAGACCCGACGCGCGGCGTCGTCCAGGAGCTCGGCACGCTGCTGACCGAGGGCGACGTGGTGGTCGAGGGCGGGAACTCCCACTACCCGGAGGACCAGGCCCGGGCCGCCGAGCTCGGGGAGCGCGGCGTCGGCTACGTCGACGTCGGCGTCTCCGGTGGTGTGTGGGGTCTGGAGAACGGCTACGGCCTGATGTGCGGCGGTGACGCCGCGCACGTCGAGGCGCTCATGCCGGTCTTCGACGCGCTCCGCCCCGAGGGGCCCCGCGAGGAGGGCTTCGTGCACGCCGGCGCCGTCGGCGCGGGACACTTCGCGAAGATGGTGCACAACGGCATCGAGTACGGCCTCATGCAGGCCTACGCCGAGGGCTACGAGCTCCTGGCGGCCAAGAAGGACATCGTCACGGACGTGCACGGCACGATGAAGGCGTGGACGCGCGGCACCGTGGTGCGGTCGTGGCTGCTCGACCTGATGGTCAAGGCGCTCGAGGAGGACCCGGCGCTGGCGGCGATCGACGACTGGGTCGACGACTCCGGCGAGGGCCGCTGGACCGTGGACGAGGCGATCGACAACGCCGTGCCGCTGCCCGTGATCTCGGCGGCGCTCTTCGCCCGCTTCGCGTCGCGGCAGGAGGAGTCGCCCGCGATGAAGGCTGTGGCTGCGCTGCGCCAGCAGTTCGGCGGGCACGCGGTCAAGCCGGCGCAGTGACCTCGCCGGTCGCCGGCCGTCGAGAAGGCTGATGTACGTCTCGCACCTGTCCCTCCTGGACTTCCGGTCGTACGCCGCGGCCGAGGTCGAGCTCGAGCCTGGCCCGAACGCCTTCGTGGGCCGCAACGGGCAGGGCAAGACCAACCTGGTCGAGGCGATCGGGTACGTCGCGACGCTGGGCAGTCACCGGGTCGCGAACGACACGCCGCTCATCCGGGCGGGGGCGGAGCGGGCCGTGGTGCGCACGCGGATCGTGCGGGGTGAGCGGGCGTCGACCGTCGAGCTCGAGATCACGGCGGGCAAGGCGAACCGGGCGCGCGTCAACCGTGGCCAGCTCGGGCGGGCGCGGGACGTCCTGGGGATTCTCCGCACCGTGCTCTTCGCGCCGGAGGACCTGGCGCTCGTGAAGGGCGACCCCGACGGCAGACGGCGGTTCCTCGACCAGCTGGTGGTGCAGCTGCTCCCCCGTGCCGCGGGCCCGCTGAGCGACTACGAACGCGTGGTGCGGCAGCGGTCCGCCCTGTTGAAGTCCCTGCGCGGCGTCCGGCGGTCCGGGGCCGGCGGGCCGGTGGACACGAGCACCCTCGAGGTGTGGGACGCGCGCGCCGCCCAGCTCGGCGGGCAGATCCTCGCGATGCGGCTGGCCCTGGTGCAGGCGCTCCGTCCCCAGGTCGCGGCCGCGTACGAGCAGGTCAGTGACGCCGACGGCGACGCAGAGCTCACCTATCGCACGAGCGTGCCGGGCGCTGGAGACGGATCCGGCCCGATCCCTGCGGCAGAGGACCTGGAGAAGGCGATGCTCGCCGCGATGGCGGAGGCGCACCCGCAGGAGCTGGAGCGCGGCGTGAGCCTCGTCGGCCCGCACCGGGACGACCTCGTCCTCACCCTCGGCGGCCTGCCCGCGAAGGGGTACGCGAGCCACGGCGAGTCCTGGTCCTTCGCCCTGGCGCTGCGGCTGGCGTCGTACCGGCTCCTCGGCGGGGGCGAGAATCCCGAGCACGTCCCCGACGGCGCCTTCTGGGACCCGGACCTCGACACGGACGCCGACCCGGTGCTCATCCTCGACGACGTGTTCGCCGAGCTGGACGTGCGCCGCCGTGAGCGGCTCGCCGAGCTCGTCGCCCCGGCGCGCCAGGTGCTCGTGACGGCAGCGGTGCCCGGCGACGTCCCGGACGTCCTTCTGGGCGCCCGGTTCGAGGTCACCCCCGGCGAGGTGCGTCGTGCGGGGTGACGGCGAGGAGGGCGGCGAGGGCAGCGAGGTCGGCCTCCCCGGCGCCACCGACGACCGCCCCGCCCGCCGGGACGCCGACCCTCGACCGGTCATGGACCGCACGGAGCTGACTCCGCCCTCGGCGGTCGCCCGCGAGGCGCTCAACCGCGCCAAGGCGGCGGCGCGCGCCAAGGGGCTGCGCCCCGGTTCGCCGGCACGCCGCTCGCCCCTGGCGGAGCCGCGGCTGTCGGGCCAGGGACCAGGTGCACGCGACCCGCAGCTCCTGTCCGAGGTGGTCGGTCGGCTCATGCGTGACAAGGGCTGGACGGCGGACGTGTCCGTGGGCGGCGTGATCGGTCGGTGGCGAGAGGTCGTGGGCGCCCAGGTGGCCGACCACTGCCAGCCGGAGACGTTCGAGGAGAAGGTGCTCGTGGTGCGGGCGGACTCCACGGCGTGGGCGACGCAGGTGCGCCTGCTCGTCCCCACCCTGCTGCGGCGGCTGGCCGAGGAGGTCGGCGAGGGCGTGGTCGAGCAGGTCACGGTGCTGGGGCCTGCCGGCCCCGGGTTCCGCCGGGGCCGGCGGTCGGTGCGCGGCCCGGGACCGCGGGACACCTTCGGCTGAGCGAGCC
>NZ_JBHUWC010000021.1:0-34618 GCF_042670225.1 Isoptericola sp. NPDC057191
CCGTCACGCCGTGCGCACGCAGGTAGCCCGCGGGGTCCACCCCGTCGAGGAACTCCTCGAGCGCACGCGCGACGTCGCGGCACCAGGCCGTGAGCTCCGCAGGCCCCCGGTGCGGCTCGTCCCAGCCGGGCACCGTGGCGACGCGCTCGTTGTTGGCGCGGACGGCGAGCAGGTAGTCGTCGACGATCACGCCTCGCGGCACGCCGACCAGCGTGAGCAGGAGGGCGGTGATCATGCCGGTCCGGTCGCGTCCGCCCGCGCAGTGGTAGACGACGGCACCGTCCGGCGCCGCGGCGAACACGTGGAACACCTCGGCGACGAGGCCGGGCCAACGCTCCAGCACCGTCAGGTAGTAGCGCGGCGTGTGGCGGTGCGGCGCCCAGTCCCGCATGAACTCCTCGTCGTCCGGGTCCTCGACCGGCAGGGCATACCGCACCACCGAGGGCGGCAGCTCCAGCGGCTCGACCTCCGCGGCGTTGCGCAGGTCGACGACGGTGCGGACGCCGGCAGCGGCCATCGCCGCCAGGCCGTCCGGTCCGGCGTCGTCGAGCCGCGACGTGCGGTAGAAGCGGCCAGGGCGCGTGCGACCGCCGTCGCTGGTGGGCAGCCCGCCCAGGTCCCGGGCGTTCGGCAGCGCTCCCCAGCGCACGGCCCGCGCGTCGGCCGGCGGTGCGGCAGGGACGGTGGGCGAGACGGGAGCGGCCGGGAGCGTCACGGGCGCCAGTCAACCGCACGGCACCGCCGGCGCGTACTAGGCTCGGCGGCGGATCACGGGCACGACTCTGGCCCGTCGGCGCGACCCGGGCTGTGGGCCGCGGTTCCACCGGTGCGAGATGCCGCGCCGTCGGACGACGACACAGACGACGACACCTCTGGAGCTTTCGCGTGCCCCGCCTCCCCCGCACCGCCGTGCCCGGCGCTGCCCTCCTCGCCCTGTCCCTCGTGACCCTCGCGGGCTGCGCCCAGGACCCCGCCGACGCCGCCGCGTCCCCCGCAGCCTCGGACCGAGCCGGCGCCCAGGGCACCAGCTATCCGCTGACCGTCGAAAACTGCGACACCCGCACCACCGTGGACGCCGCGCCACAGCGTGTCGTGACGATCAAGTCGAGCACCACCGAGATGCTCCTCGCGCTCGGGCTGGGCGACCGCATCGTGGGTTCCGCGTTCCTCGACGGCCCGGTGCCGGACTCGCTCGCCGACGCGGCGGCCGGCGTCCCCGCCGTCACGAGCCCGATGGCCGACCAGGTCCCCGGCGCCGAGGCGGTGCTCGGGCTGGAGCCCGACCTCGTGTACGCCGGCTGGGAGTCGAACCTGACCCCCGACGGTGCCGGCGACCGGGACACGCTCGCCAAGCTCGGCGTGGCGACCTACGTCTCGCCCGCCGCGTGCAAGTCCCCGGGAGCGATGCCCGACCCTCTGACCTTCGACGACGTCTTCGCCGAGATCGCCGAGGTCGGCACGATCTTCGACGTGTCCGGCGCCGCGGACGACCTCGTCGCCGCCCAGCGCAAGACCCTCGCGTCCGTCACCCCGGACGACCGCGGCCTCACCGCCCTGTGGTACTCCTCCGGCGACGACATCCCGTACGTCGGCGCCGGCATCGGGGCGCCACAGATGATCATGGACGCCGTCGGCCTCGAGAACGTCGCGGCCGACGTGCACGACACCTGGACCTCGTTCTCGTGGGAGCAGGCGATCGACGCCGACCCCGACGTCATCGTGCTCGTCGACGCGACGTGGAACTCCGCCGAGCAGAAGATCGAGCGGCTCGAGTCCAACCCGGCCACGGCGCGGATGACCGCCGTGCGCGAGGGCCGGTACCTCACCGTGCCGTTCCCGGCGTCGGAGGCGGGCGTGCGCAACGTCGACGCCGTCGTGGACCTCGCCGACCAGCTGGCGGGCCTCGACCGGTGACCGTCGAGACACGGCCGGCACCGCCGTCCACGGCCCCGCCGACGTCCGCCCCGCGGCGCCGCGGCGCAGCGTGGTGGCTGCCGGCCGCGGCCGCCGTGCTGGTCGGCACCGTCCTGGTGTCCGTGACCATCGGGCCGGTCGACCTGTCCGTCGCGGACGTGTGGCGCTCGATCGCGACGCACCTCGGCCTCGGCGGCGCGCTCGGTCTCGAACCGCTCGGGGCGCTGCCCGACGGCATGGTCTGGGAGCTGCGGCTGCCGCGCGTCCTGACGGCGGCGGCGGTCGGCGCCGGGCTCGCGGTCTGCGGCGTCGTCATGCAGTCCCTGACTCGCAACCCGCTGGCCGACCCCTACCTGCTCGGCCTGTCGTCGGGCGCCTCCCTCGGGGCGGTGCTCGTGCTCGTCGCCGGCCTGACCGTGCTGCTGCCGCTCGCGGCGTTCGGCGGCGCGGTGGCGGCGCTCGCCGCAGCGCTCGGGCTCGCCGGGGCGATCGGCACCATCACGCCCACGCGCACCGTCCTCGCCGGGCTGGCCGTCAGCCAGCTCGCCGCCGCCGCGACGAGCTTCGTCATCTTCTGGTCCGCGACGGGCGACTCCTACCGCGAGATCCTGTCGTGGCTCATGGGTTCGGTGGCCGGGGCGACGTGGACGTCGGTCGCCATCACCGGGGTCGCGGTGCTCGTGCTCGGCACGCTGCTGGCCTCGACGGGGTCGGTCCTGGACGCGTTCACCTTCGGCGACACGGCGGCCGCGGCGCTCGGAGTGCCCGTCGCGCGGGTGCGCTGGCTGCTGCTGGTCGGCGTCGCGCTCCTCACCGGGGCCCTGGTCTCGCAGTCGGGGTCCATCGGCTTCGTCGGCCTGATCCTGCCGCACGCCGTCCGTCTGCTCACCGGTGCGCGGCACCGGCTGCTGCTGCCGCTGTCGGCGCTGTGCGGAGCGTCGTTCCTGGTCTGGGCCGACACCCTGGCGCGCACCGTGTTCGCCCCGCGCGAGGTCCCGGTGGGGATCGTCACGGCAGCCGTCGGCGCCCCGGTGTTCGCCCTCCTGCTGTGGCGCGGCCGGAGGATCGCATGACGGCCGAGACGCGCGTCGACGCTCCGGCGGGCAGCCCGACCGACCGTGCGGGGCTGGACGCCGTCCGCGTCTCGTGGTCCGCCGCCGGCCGGCTGATCCTCGACGGCGTGGACGTCACCGCGCCGCCCGGCGCCGTGAGCGGTCTGCTGGGCCCGAACGGGTCGGGCAAGTCGACCCTGCTGCGCGTCGTCGCCGGCGTGCAACCTCCCTCCGGCGACGGGGCCGCAGCACCCCGCGTCACGTTCGCAGGGACGGACCTGCTCGGGCTGCCGCGCCGCCGTCGCGCGCGCACCGTCGCCTTCGTCGAGCAGGAGGCGTCCACGGAGCTGCCGGTCACGGTGCTCGACGCCGTCCTGCTCGGGCGCATCCCGCACCGCTCGCTCCTCGCCGGGGACTCCGCCGCGGACCGGGCCGCGGCCCTGGCCGCGCTCGACGAGGTGGGCGCGGCCGCGCTCGCGGACCGTGAGGTCACGACCCTCTCCGGCGGCGAGCGCCAGCGCGTGCACATGGCGCGGGCGCTCGCGCAGGAGCCGACGCTGATCCTGCTCGACGAGCCGACCAACCACCTCGACATCGCCGCGCAGCTGGACGCGCTGCGCGTGCTGCGCCGTCTCGCCGACCGAGGCGTCACGGTGCTGGCGGCCCTGCACGACCTGCAGCTCGCGGCACAGCACTGCGACCACGTGGTGCTGCTGTCCGGCGGGCGCGTCGTCGCTGCCGGGGAGGTGCGCGACGTCCTCGTGCCCGACGTCCTGGACCCCGTCTACGGCGTGCGCACCGAGGTGCTCACCCACCCGCGCACCGGGCGACCGGTGCTGACGTTCGCGCCGCGCTGACCGCTCCGGCGGGCTACCGGCGGCCGAGCTCGATCGCCGGGCAGCGGTCCATGACCATGTCGAGGCCGGCGGCGCGCACCCGCGCGGCGGCGTCCTCGTCGATCACGTCCAGCTGGAACCAGACGGCCTTGGCGCCGATCGCGACCGCCTCGTCCGCGACGGCACCCGCGAGCTCGGAGCGGACGAACACGTCCACGACGTCGACGGGGAACGGGATGTCGGCCAGGCTGGCGTAGCCCTGCTCGCCGTGCACCGTCTCGGCGCCCGGGTGCACGGGAACGACCCGCTTGCCTGCCCGCTGCAGCACGCGCGCGACGCCGTACGCGGCGCGCTCGGTGTTGTTCGACAGGCCGACGACGGCCCACGTGGTCGTGTCGGCGAGGAGCCGGTCGACGGTCGCCGTCTCGCTCTCGCTGGTCGTGCTGTCGTGCTGCCCGGCGGCGTCCGTGGTCATGTCCGGTGCAACCGTGGCGTCGAGCGGCCTGTTCCAGTCCTGCGGGTCCCTGATCCTCATGCCTGCTCCCCTCTCGTCCGTTCCCTCGTCCCTGTGGTCGTCACACCAGCGCCAGGCAGGCGAGCGCGCACGACGCGGCGCACGCGACGGTGCGCACGTGGTTCCACCGGGTCCACGGCCGGTCGAACGCGGCCCACCCGGCGGCGTCGCGGCGGGCGGCGAGCCGGTCGTTGAGCGGCACGTTGCCGGCCGCGGTGACGCCCAGCATGCCCACCAGGACCACGACCGCGCTCGCGACGACCCACCATGCGCCGTCGTCCCCGCCGGCGAGACCGACCACTGCCGTCGCGACCGGCAGCAGGACCGCCGCGCCGAACAGCGTCATGAACGGCGGCCGTACCGCCTCCTCGTTGATCGCCGCCATCGCGGTCGCGGCGTCGGCCGGGGCGAGTCGGCGCATGCCGGCCAGGACGAACGTCGAGAACGCCGCGAACACCCCGCCCGCCAGGCCGGTGACCAGCACCGTCAGCACGACGAGCACGTCCCAGAGATTCATGGGGCCCAGTCAACCAGCGGACGGGGCCGGGGCGCAGCAGGATGGACGGCATGCCCGTGCCTCCCGCCGTCGCCAAGGCCACCAAGCGCTTCAACCCCTACGCCCTGAAGATCAGCTCGCGCGTCCCGCCGTGGGCCACCCTGCACCACGTGGGCCGCAAGAGCGGGCGCGAGTACCGCACCCCCGTCGTCGCGTTCGCCGCCCGCGCACCGATCGACACCCGCGTGGAGCGGGCGGGCGACCCCGTCGAGATCGGCGAGTACCGCGACGTCCTCGTGCTGCACCCCCTCCCCTGGGGCCCCGACGTCGACTGGTGCCGCAACGTCCGCGCTGCCGGGTCCTACCGGCTGACCCGCAAGGGCGTGGACTACCGCGTCGACGAGCTGCGCGTCGTCGACGGCGACCACGGCCGCGGGCTGCTCGACGGCGCTGTCGGCTCGATGACGGGCGTCATCGGCATCCAGACGTTCCTGGTGGGGCGGCTGCGGCGGCTACGTGCCGACGCGTCGTAGGGATCGAGCCCGTGTGGACCGGGTGGGCCGTCGAGCCCGCGCTCAGCCCTCGGGGGCGGGCCCGGCCACCAGGGCGAGCGTCTCTTCGTAGCGTCCACCGAAGTCGATGCGCGTCACGTCGTCGGGATCGAGCGACCGCGTCTTGCGGTGCCACTGGCCCTGCGTGTCGACCTCCAGGAGACGCAACCTCCTGTCATCGACAGAGACCAACGAACCGACGTAGCAGATGTCGGGTCGGTCGAGCTCCACGAAGGTCGCGCTCATCGGTGCGAGGGCAGCCGCGGAGGTCGCTGCGCCCCGGAGATCGTCGAGAGCCACGTCGGGGACCTGCGGCGGCCATTCCGCGCGAGCACGCAGGGCCTTGATGGTGAAGCTGTCGTGATCCGGCTCCACGGTGACGGCCTGGATGTCCTTGAGCCTCAACAGCGTCCAGCCGTCGAGGCTGACGCGGTCATCCAGCTGCGCGAGCGCCACCCAACGGGCACCGACGCCGACCACGAACCCTTCGATGTGGTCCGCGCCGCGTATCCAACGCCTCACGCCCACCGCGAGCCGCTCCTGGCTCGCGCGCTCCAGGCGTTCACGGACCGCCCGCTTGTCGCGGGGCGGCCTCGACTTCTTGCTCGGCATGGAGCCCATGATGCCCCGTCGACGACGTGACCTGCGGGGATCCGAGGCACAGGCGACCCGAAGATGGGCGGCTCGTGGATGGCGGTCCTCGCTGACCTCCGCCGCGCATGGGGCAACGCGAAGCTGACGTTCGCTCAGGAGCTGGCGCTAGTCCTGTACTACGCGGCCGACGCGACGTAGAAGTACATCTCGTGGCAGCTCGGCGTGAGCCATCAGTACGTGAGCATGCCCGTCGAGTCCGGGATCCCGGTGCTCACTGACTACCTGAACGGCACGGGAAGTACCCCAGGTGAGCAACACCGTGACTGTCTACTCGAACCCAGGCTGCGGCCCCTGCATGGTGTCCAAGCGCCATCTGAAGTTCCTCAGCATCGAGTTCGAGGAGAAGTCTGCGAACGACCACCCCGAGGCAATCGCCCTAGCCATCGATCACGGCAATAACCCGGCTGCCCCGAACGTCGAGATCTGTTCTCAGAGCGGCGAACTGGTCGACATCTGGACGGAGCATCGCAAGACGAAGATCCTCGTCCTGGCGGGCTGAGCCGACGCAAAGAGACCCCGAGACCGTGACTGGTCCGGGGCTCCTTTGTCACCCAGCCGCTCAAACGGGGCACATTTCTGCTGTATCACGTCTATCGAGTAGCATTTTTCGCAATCGCACCCCTCTGTGGTTGCAGCACCCAAGCCTCTGTGTTCCGATCTTTCCGTCGTATCGAGAGCGTACGGATTTCGGGCAGCAGATCGGAGCAACGATGCACACAACTATTGCCACAGCGAGGCGCATTTCAGCCGGCGCGAGCACTCATGGTGCTGGCCATGCTTCTCGCTCTGATCGGTGGCGGGATGACAGCCAACGCCCCTTCCGCCGAGGCCGCATCCGTTGGTCGGCCGACCAACGTGAAGGTCTACTACACCAAGAAGCAGATCGTCGTCACATGGAACAAGGCGAAGAACGCTAAGTTCTATCAGGTATGGGTGACGAAGCAGGGCTACTACGGCCCGTACAACGCCTACACCACCAAGAACACGCACAAGGCGATCAACAAGAGCGTATTGCCTTATCGAAACACGAAGGGCTATCTTCGTGTTGAAGTGGTCGCAAAGAACGGCAAGTCATCGTCTGCGGTCGTGAAGACTTCGAAGGTGCAGATCAAGGGCAAGAAGGTCTCCACCAAGCACAAGAAGGCAGCGGCGAGAAAGGCGAAGAGCTGCCTGAATCAGGGCATGACCGCGGCTGTGGTGGTCACCGGTTCCGGCGTCCTCTACACAGGTGTCACCTACTTCGTGCCCGGCCTCAATGTGGTCACTTTTGGTGGCGTAATGGCCGGTGCGGGAACCACCGGAGCCGCAACCTATGTGGCTTGCCTTGTCGCACGATAGGCTCGGCCATATGAAGTCTCAGGCGAACGGTGACTGGATCCTCCCGCTGATCGCGTTTGCCGTCGTCGTCGTGATCGGGCTGGTCAACCACTGGGCAACCTTGCCCGTGGTCATCGCAGCCATCGCGGCGGGGGCGGTCACGCTCGGCATCATCGTGCTGGCGGGACGCTTGCGTTCCCGTTGAGACGCCGCGCTGGGGTGCGCCTCGCCTCGGGATGGTGCGATAGACGTCGCCGGCCCGGAGCCAGACGTGCAGCTCGCTTGCCCTCGTCGCTGCGCCAACCTCGATCACCGCGACCATCACATGATCCTTCGTCCAGCGCACGGCCCTGGCAGGCATGAGTTCCCTCGTGCGTTGACCAGAGCCTCGCACGATTACGGGCATGGGCGTCCTCAACGACGGCTGCGAACTTGGCCCTGACGCGGCCAGCCCACCGCAGCACGTCCTCGTAGAGAGCCGCACGCTTCGCCCAGAGCGTTCATCGTTCGCCATCTCGCGCTGAGCCCTGAGCGTGCGCTTCTGGGTCCGTACGTTCACGAACGGCCCGATGAGCCCGACCAGCAGGGCGACGCCTGCCGCAACGAGGGCCACCCAGGACTCCGGCTTGGTCGGGGAGATTCATGGAGAGATGGTGACCTGCCGAGCGACGACGGGTGGGCGAACAGGGCAGGATGGCCCCATGACCGCACCGCTGTGGATCACCGGCGACCCTGAGACGGACGCGCTGCTGAGCGACGACATGTTCGCGCTTCTGGTGGGCATGCTGCTGGACCAGCAGTACCCGATGGAGCACGCGTTCGCCGGGCCGCGCAAGATCCGCGACCGGCTGGGCAGCATCGACCCGCAGGCGGTGGCGGACGCCGACCCGGACGAGTTCGTGACGCTCGCGACCACGCCGCCGGCCATCCACAGGTACGGGAGGTCGATGGCCGCACGCGTGCAGGCGCTGGCCCGCGCCATCGTCGACGACTACGACGGCGACGTCGCCGGGCTCTGGACGTCGCCGGGCGCGGAGGGGCCGGCCACGGGCGCCGAGGTCCTGGCCCGGCTGCGCGCGCTGCCCGGTTTCGGGGAGCAGAAGGCCAAGATCTTCCTGGCCCTGCTGGGCAAGCAGCGCGGCATCCGCCCTGCGGGCTGGCAGGAGGCGGCCGGGCACTACGGCGACGAGGGGTCGCGGCGGTCGATCGCCGACGTCACGAGCGCGGAGTCGCTCGCGGAGGTGCGCACGTTCAAGAAGGCGCAGAAGGCGGCGGCCAAGGCTGCGAAGCAGGGCTGACGACGCTCGCCGGACTCGACCGGTCACCCTGGCCAGGCCCTTCGGCGGAGGTGGCGCCGTGCGGCGTCAGTGCATCGGCCCCGGCGTCCACCCGGCGGCACGCAGCCGTTCGAGCAGGGGGCGGTGCGGGACGGCGTACGCCGTGCCCCGATGGCCGACCGTCGTCGTGGCGGTGAGCACCGACGCGAGCAGCGCCTCCTCGACGGCGTCCATGACGGCGGCGAACAGCGGGTCCAGCGCGTCGTCCAGCACGAGGGGTGCCGCCGGGTCAGCGGTGCTGAACGCCAGCCCGTAGTCGCCGCTGCCGTGGGTGAAGTCGGCGCCCACGCGGCCCATGGCGAACACCGCCCGGCGGGCGACGCGCTCCAGGCGGCGCGCGTCGAGCGGCGCATCCGTGGCGACGACGATCATGCAGGAGTTCCCGTCGATCGCCTCCGATCCGTTCGGCACTGCGTCGATCCGTTCGGCACGAAGACCTGCCGAAGGGATCGACTCCGTGCCGAACAGATCCGTGGCGGGCATCCGCACGCCTCGCACGGTGAGCGTGCCGGAGAAGTTCGACTGCACCAGGGCGCCCACGGTGCGAGCGGCACCCGCCACGTCCACCCGGCGCGACGCCGTACCGATGCCGCCCTTGTAGCCGAGGGCGGTGGTGCCCGCGCCGGCCCCGACGCACCCCTGGGCGACCGGGCCGGGTGCCGCGCAGTCGAGCGCTGCCAGCACATGGGCCTCCGTGAGCGGGCGGGCGCGGATGTCGGACAGGTACCCGTCGTTCGTCTCCCCCACCACCGGGTTCAGGGAGCGCACCTCCTCGTACCCCGGCCACGCGAGCACGTGGGTCACCAGGGCGTCCGCCGCACGGAACGCCGACAGGGTCGCCGTGAGCACGATTGGCGTCTCGATCGCCCCCAGCTGCGCGACCTGCGTCGCGCCGACCAGCTTGCCGAAGCCGTTGCCGACGAACAGCCCGCAGGGCAGCGAGCGACGCTGTCCAGGACCCGCCCCGAGCACGTCAGGCACGACGGCGGTGACTCCGGTGTGCAGCCGCTCGCCGTCGTGCAGCGTGGTGTGCCCCACGCGCACGCCCGCGACGTCCGTGATCGCGTTCGCCGGTCCGGTCGGCAGGTCGCCCACGACGACGCCGAGCTCACGCGGACCGGGGCGGGCGGCGCCCGCACCCGCCGTCATCGGTGCGTCCCCGCGGGGACGAGGGCCACCGGGTGCATGTCGCGCCAGGTGCGGGTGCCGTCGACCAGGTCCTGGACGTGCTCGCGGAAGCGCGGGCAGGCCGCGATGTCGTGCGCCCGGCACGCCAGCGCATGCTCCGTCATGTGCCGGGAGCGGTCGATCTCCTCCTGGCGTCGGTCGAGCTCGGCAAGGTGCGCCGTGAGGATCTCGTGCCGGTCCCGCGCGCCCTGCCCGGACGACCCGGCGTCCAGCAGCACCTGGATCTGCTCCAGGCTCATGCCCGCGACCTTGGAGCTGAGGATCGTCGCGACGCGCACCACGTCGTCCGTCCCGTAGCGGCGCCGCCCCCCGGCGTCGCGCGACGGGGAGAGGAGGCCGACCTCCTCCCAGTAGCGCAGCACGTGCGTCTCCAGACCGAACCGCTCCGCCAGCTCGCCGACGCTCCACGTCGCGTCCTCGGCACCCCTTGACTTCATGTTGACATGAAGTCACAGGCTGGGGTCAGCACGCAAGCCCGACCATGCGACCCACCACGCGACCGACCACGCGACCGACCACGCGACCGACCACGCCACCGACCACGAGGAGACCCCATGAACGCCACCCCCGGCACCGCGCCGCACGACCCGCACGACCCCTTGCACGACGTCGTAATCGTCGGCGCCGGCCCGGCCGGTCTCGCCGCCGCGCTGATGCTCGGCCGTACGCACCGCGACGTCGTCGTGCTCGACTCCGGCGTCTACCGCAACGACCCCGCGGACGCGATGCACAACGTGCTCGGCTTCGACGGCGCGAAGCCGTCCGAGTTCCGCGCCGCGGCACACCAGACCCTCGCCGCCTACGACTCGGTCGAGCTGCGCCGCGCGACGGCGCACGAGGTCGCGCCGCTCGACGCCGCACGCCCGGCGGACGGGTTCGTGGTGCGCACCGACACCGGAGATGTCGCCGCACGACGGCTGCTGCTCGCCACCGGCGTGCGCGACGAGCTGCCGGACACCCCCGGCCTGGACGCCCTGTTCGGCACGGTCGCCGCGCACTGCCCGTACTGCCACGGGCACGAGTTCTCCGGCACCCCGGTGGCGATCCTCGGCGCCGGCCCGCACGCCCCGCACGTCGCCGGGCTGATCGAGCGCACCGCGAGCCGGGTCGTCGTCCTCGCCGACGGCGCCGACGTCGACCCGGAGCTCGCCGCGGCGCTGGCCGCGCGCGGCGTCGCGGTCCGGCCCGAGAAGGTGCTCCGCCTGGAGCCCGTGACGCTGCCCGGCGGCCACCCGGGGGCGCGCGCCGTGCTGGACGGTACCGCGCCGGAGGAGCTCGGCGGCGTGATGGTCGCTCCGACGCTGCACCAGTCGGCTCCGTTCGCGGCACAGCTCGGCCTGGAGCTGCGCGCGTCCGGGTGCGTGGCCGTGGACGCGACGGCACGGACCAGCCTCCCTGGTGTTCTCGCGGCGGGCGACCTCGCGCACACCGCGGACTTCCCCATGCCCGTGAGCTCGGTGATCGCGGCGATGGCGGCAGGCCAGCTCGCGGCGGCGTCGATCGGCGCCGACCTGCTGGCGCACTGACGGCGGCGGGTCGCGACCCGGCCTCCCCGTCGCACCTCACGGCTTCGCACTAGGCTCGCCGGCATGACCTCACCGCAGCTCGTCTCGCTCGGCCCTGCTCCCCGACCCCGCACGGGGACCGACCTCGCCGACCGGCTGCGCTCCCTGGCCGCGCAGGCCGCCGGCACGGGCACGACGGGCCTGGACCGGGCCCGCGTGGCGGCAGCGCTGGACGGGCCCGACGTGGCCTCGCTCGAGGTGGACCTCACCGGCGTCGCCTTCGGCGCCCAGCAGAAGGTGCCGAGCATGACGTGGTCACCCGCGGTCGTGTCGCGCGAGGACGGGACGGTGCGGCACGTGCGTGTCGAGGCCCACCCCCTGACGGCCGTCGACCTGCCCGTCGACGTCCTGGTCGAGGCCGCGGGGCTGCGGTTCGTCTGGGTGGAGGGGACCGACGGGCAGGTCGGTGTGGGGTCGGTCGAGCCGGACGACGCGCACCCCGTGACCGGGCAGGCCCGGGTCGCGGTCTCCCGCGCCGGCCTCGTCGCGACGGTGCACGGCCTGCTGGCGGTGTCGCTGCAGTCGCAGGGCATCACCCTCAGCGGCCTGGACGTGCAGATCGACTCGCACGGCCCGCGCGCGGCCGGCCTGCGGATCGACGCGAAGGTCCGCAAGGGCTTCCTCTCGGCCGCGGTGTCCGCGACGGCCTCGGCGTCGATCGACGCGGCGATGGTGCTCACCGTGGGTGACGTGCGGATCTCCAGCGGCAACCCGCTCGTCGCGGCCATGCTCGGCGTCGTGCGTGGCCGCGTCGAGGCCGCCGCGAACCAGCGCCACGACCTGGCGGCCGCGCTGCCCCCCGGCGTCCGGCTCACGGACGTGCGCCTCGACGTCAGCAGCGACGAGCTGGTGCTCAGCGCCCGCCTGGGCTGACCCGGCCCGCACGCTGCCCCGCGGGTCGGCCCGGGTGTCGGACGGGCGTGGCACATTCGTCGTGTGCCCGACCGCCCTGACGTCCCGCCCGAGCTCGTGGAGCGGCTGCGCGCCCTGCTCCGGTTCCCGGAGTGCGCCGAGGAGGGCGCGTGGACCGGCGTCCGCTGGCGGGTGCGCCGCGCCACCGTGGCGCACGTCTTCGGCGGCGAGGACCAGCGGTTCCGCGTCACGTTCCGGGCCGACCCCGAGGAGGTGCAGGCCTTCGAGCACCTCGGCGGCCCGTACTTCCGGGCCGGCTGGGGCAGCAACGTCGTCGGCGTCGTGCTCGACGACGCGACCGACTGGGACGAGATGGCCGAGCTGCTGACGGACTCCTACTGCATCCAGGCGCCGCAGCAGCTCGCCGACGCCGTCGCCCGCCCGGAGGCTTGAAGCATCACTTCCGCCTGCCCGTTGCTTCTGCATTCTGCAGACTAGCCACTTCAACTTCCGATGCTCGCCAACCCACCTAACGAGAAACTGGGCGCAGCGCGAAGAATTGCGATAACTTGCAGAGGCGTGTTTCCAACACGTGCTGCAGAAGTCGTACCTGTTTCGCGCGAAATCATACGACCATTCGAGAAGTCCAAGACGCGAATCTTCCTCTTAAGTCTAGACCCAGAATACTGGCTCAAGTCCAAAAGGAAAGCCTCCGATCGCTCGCCTGCGGCGTGCGGATCGGAAACACCAGCGTCAAGTAGGTGAATTAGCCGGGCATCCAAAAGCTCCGTCAGCAAGGAATAGGCGCGCGGGTTCAGCTCCTTGTCCTTGAAATTGACTAGAAAGTACGTGAATCCGTTCTCCTCTAGGCAAAAGTCGCGGACTACGCGCAAAGCTGCCAACGTCTGCTCGGCGATGCCGACATTCGAAGCCATATCTTCTTCAAGTTCCTGCAACTTGATTCCTGCAGCATCGCCAGCTGCCTGATTCACATCCTGCGCGCCAACTAGAGAAGCGTTTGGACGAGCTTTTGCCTTTCCGATAGCGCTCGACGCAAGAACGAGATAATCGCGCGGCACCGCACCGGATGCAATGACAAGGCGATCCAGAGCCTTCTTGCTGAATATTCGATTCAATGAACTAATATCGACGTGCTGAGCATACTTCGATAGCAAATTCTCGAGGAACTTTTGCGCTCGCCCTGGATCCTGGAGCGTCACGTCGAGGTCGATAAGGTCCGCGTCATGTCCCGTCTGTAGCCCAACCGGCGGCGACGATTGGAACCACCTAGTCAAGTGCCGAATAGAGGCAACCTTTAGCCAGGCATCACAATCCCGCACGCAGCCGTGCAGAGCGTCCAGAATCCATGGTTGATCATTCCGAGCGACGTAATAAAAGTCGTCGAGGAATACGAAGAGGGGCACGCCCTCAATGTCTAGAAACCTCGACAACACCCTTTGAACCTGGGGAACCAGGCGAAGAACGGTCTTGTCCTCCACGTCTTGCGCGTTGAGCATTCGGCGCGACTCAGAACCGAGTTCGGCAATATCGGATGCCACTACCGACGCCGAACGCACCACCTGGCGCGCTGACTGCAACTCGTCCAAGATCGCCACCAAGACGTGTAGAACCACACGCTCGCGCTGCTCGTTTCTGAGCGTCTGCATGTTAATCCATGCTGAGATCGCGCCGTCCTCTCGGACTTGATTGCGCGCCTCGACCAGAAGCGCGGTCTTTCCTGCGCCCCGTCGTCCAAATACCAGCTGATGGCGCGCCGCTGTAACCGCTGAGAGGTTGGCCTGGGCGTCGCGAACATAGGAAAGGCTTGGCTGCACAATCGACACTCTGGATCGCGCGGTGATAAGCCGAGTCATGTCAATTACTCGCGGATCCGTTACTCCACGTGTTGGAGCCGAAGCGCCTGGATTTCCCTCCTCCACGCTACCCCGACGCACAACGACGTAAACCGGTTCCGTCGGCGTCGCTAGTTTAGCGTCCAACAAGTTGCCGATGGCCGCAGCGCTGGGCAAGTCGTCCTCACGCACGAACACGATAACGTTCGTCTCTTCGGGATACGTACGTTCTTCAATCTTGAGCACGTCAATTCCCGCGCGTTCCCGAAACTCGCGCCGGATTAGCACATCGCGCTCCGCTGCCGACAGTTCAGTCACGTTACCACGCAGCCTTTCTGGACAAGATACTCGACGACCAGTTTCTCAAACGTGTGGGCATCGGCGCGAAGTTGGACCGCTATTGGTCGAAACTCTTCATGATCGTTGGGATATGGATCGTAATCCGCGTCGTTGCGGCGACCCCGCGCGTCCTTCAACTTGTTAACCCATTGATCGCTATCGATAAAGTCTCTTGGCGTGTGCACGGGGAGTTGACTATGCGATTCATGGTCGTCGCCCATCTTTGAGAAATAGACTACAGCACGCATTCCGTGATACATGGCGTAGTAGTATCGGCTGGTCGCACTCCTAAACTCTGGTGGGCGAAGCCTCATTAGCCGATCACCAGCCCTGCAAAACCCGCGCGCGAGATCTATCCGGTCCTGACACACCTGATGAACGACCTTGTCGACACTGCTTCCAGTGTCAGACAGTAGCGAGGTGCCAAGACGAAGAAAAGAAATCTCACTTGCTTTGGCTTTGCTTATGCGCAGGTACCTCCGCTCATCCGTGTTTAGCCCCACTAGCGACCCTCTCCCTTCGCGGCCTACGGACAAGGTACATGGACGCTTCACGGTCCGCCCCATGCGCCAGCGGAGTGTGCTCCGTCCACCGTCGTCAGAGCCGGACGGACGTCCCCACCAGCACCAGCTCGGACGTGTGCTCCCCGGCCACGCCCACGCCCGCGGGCCGCTCGACGAACCCGGGGAGCCCCTCGAGGCCGCCGCCGGCGGCGACGACGCGCAGGTCGAGCGGCTGGCCGGCCGGGACCGTGAGGACCACCTCGAACCCGTCCTCGCCGGGCGCGTAGAACCGGGTGTCGAGGACGCCGTCGTCGACGGGGACCTCGCGCCCGGCCACGGTCGCCGCCTCGACGCCCCGGGCGTTCAGCTGCACGTAGCGCAGGGCGTCGCTGGTGCCGATCTGCTCGCCCTTCCCCGGCGTGACCCGGAGGGTGAGCCGGCGCGCGTCGCCGTCCGGCACGGTGTCCGCCACCTCCACGACCGGTGCGGGGAGGTCGGCGGCCTCGGCGTCGCCGGCCCAGACCTCCTCGGCGAACATGGGGAACTTCTCGGACAGGTCGGTCTCGGTGCTCACGTAGTGCGAGGTCCAGTCGCTGGGCGTCGCCTCGTCCGAGACCCAGTGCGCGGTCCCCGTGTCGGCGTCCAACGCGTAGGCGAGGCGCGTGGGCTCGGGGTGCTCGGCGTCGAACGGGTCGACGACGAAGCCCACCGCCAGCGCCACGACGGCCACCGCGGCGCACGACCCCACCAGGCCGGCCGCGAGGCGGCGACCACGCGGCAGCAGCAGCGCGAGGACCGGCGTGAGGGCCAGGCCGAGCAGCGCCGCCACGACGGCCGGGGCGGCGCCCGTGGCCAGGCCCAGGGCCGGGAAGAACAGCAGCACGATCGGCACGAGGACGACCACGCCCACCGCCGCGCCGAGGGTCACCGCCACCCGACGGCCCACGGTGCCGCGCGCCACCGTGACGGCGACCAGGCCCGCGAGCGCGCCCGCGAGCGCCGGCAGCGCCGCGAGGTAGGAGCCGCCCGGCGTCACCGCGGCCAGCACGACGCCGAGGAGGGCGAGCCAGCCGAGCGCCCCGACGGCGAGCGCGGGGCCGCCCAGCGAGCGGCGCAGGCCGACAAACCACGCGGTGACCACGGTGGCGACGATGCCGAGCAGGGCGACGCGGAACCCCCACGGCCGCCACGGGTCGAGCATCTCGGCGTAGCCGGGCCGCACGAGCGTCATGACCCACCACAGCGCCATCGAGCCGGCGACGGCGCCGACGAGCGGCAGCAGCGCGGACACGAAGCCGAGCGCGAGGCGGCCTGCGCCGGTGCGCTCCCCGCGCACGTCGCCGCGGCGGGCCAGGACGACGGCCAGCGCGCCGACGGCGAGGACGGCCACGATCGCGAGGGGCCACACGAGCGACCCGGGGTAGCGCGCGAGCACGCGGCCGGGCACCGGGAAGTAGGTGGCGTCGTCGGCGGCGGGCTCGGCGAGCGCCGCGGCGTCGCCGTTCCCGAGCTCGCGGGCGAGGGCGAGGGCGTTCGACCCGTGGTGCTGCAGGCTCGCCAGCGACATCCGCTCGGGGGTGTCCTGCGGCGCGTGGTAGGTCGCGGAGCCGTCGATGTACGCGGAGTTCAGTCCCGTGAACCGGCCGGCGGGGTCGTCGAGGAACGGCGAGAAGTCCGTGTCGTTCGGCAGGATCCGGTAGACCTCGACGGCGAGCGAGCTGCCGACGGGGTACGGCACCTTCGCGTACGCGTCGACGAGGGCGGCGTTCCCGTCGGACGTCTCGAACATGATCGCCGGGCCCGAGGACCCGCGGGCCTCGACGTTGACCACGACGCCGCCGCCCGCGGCGCGGGGGTCGGCGTGCGCGAACGCCTCGGCCCCGCACAGGCACGCCTCCTCGGCGTCGGTGAACACGAGGACGACGTCGTTGCGCAGGGGTGCGCCGGCGCCGAGGGCGCGCGCCGTCTCCAGCAGGGTCGCCACGCCGGCGCCGTCGTCGTTGGCGCCGTGCGACACCTCGGCCGAGTCGTAGTGGGCGACGAGGAAGACGGGTCCCGTGGAGTCGGTGCCCTTGATCGTGGCGACGACGTTGGTCGTGGCGGCGACCCGGCTCTGGTCGCCCAGGCGCCCGGACATGCCGACGCCCTCGGTGACGTCCGGGTCGAGCCCGAGGTCCCGCAGGTCGGCCACGATCTGGTCGCGCACGGCGGCCGCGGCGGCCGTGCCGTGCGGGTGCACCTCGGTGCCGATCGCCTCGACGGTCGCGAACGCGCGCTCGGCGCTGAACTCGTCCGCGGCCGTGTCGGCGGCCCGCGGTGCCGGCGGCAGCACCGACCACACGGCGAGCGCCGCGAGGACGAGGAGGAACAGGGTGCACGCGAGCGACGTCGCCCACGACCGGGTCTGGATCACGCGCGCAACCTAGTCGTGCGCGGGGTCCGTGGCCCAATCGTGACCCGCGGCCGCGCCGGGGGGCGACCCTCCCGGGGGCGGTGCGGGGCGTGGTTGGATCGGCCGGTGCGCGCGATGACGTTCGACGAGTTCGGCGGGCCGGTCACGGTCCGCGAGGTGCCCGAGCCCGCCGCCCCGCCCGGCGGCGTCGTGGTGCGGGTGCACGCCAGCGGCCTGTGCCTCAGCGACTGGCACGCCTGGGCCGGGCACGACACCGACATCACGACGCTCCCCCACGTGCCTGGCCACGAGCTGGCCGGCGTCGTGGCCGCGGTGGGCGACGGGGTGACGCGCTGGCGGGTCGGCGACCGCGTCACCTCGCCGTTCGTGTGCGGCTGCGGGCGTTGCGACTGGTGCCGGTCCGGCCAGGCACAGGTGTGCCCGGACCAGACGCAGCCCGGGTTCACGCACGCCGGGTCGTTCGCGGAGCTCGTCGTGCTGCACGCCGCCGACACGAACCTCGTGGCCCTGCCCGACGGCGTCGACGACCCCACCGCCGCGGGGCTCGGGTGCCGGTTCGCGACGGCCTACCGCGCCGTCGTCGGGCGCGCCCAGGTCGGCGCCGGCGAGCAGGTGGTCGTCGTGGGGGCGGGCGGCGTGGGCCTGAGCGCCGTGATGGTGGCCGCCGCGCTCGGCGCGCACGTGGTCGCCGTCGACCGTCACGACGGTGCCCTGGAGGCTGCGCGCCGGGCCGGCGCCGCGCACACCGTGCTCGCCGGCGACGGCGTGGACGTGCCCGCCGCCGTCCACGCCCTCACCGGCGGCTGTCACGTGAGCGTCGACGCCGTCGGCAGCGAGCGCACCTGCGCGGACGCGATCGGCAGCCTGCGGCGGCGCGGCCGGCACGTCCAGGTCGGGCTGCTGCCGCCGGTCGACGGGCACCCGCGGGTGCCGATGTCCCGCGTGATCGGCTGGGAGCTCGACGTGCTCGGCAGCCACGGCATGGCGGCGGTCGACTACCCGGAGATGCTGGCACGCGTCGCGGACGGCACCCTGCGGCCCGGCGACCTCGTCGACCGCGTCGTCGGCCTCGAGGAGGGTGCCCGGCTCCTGCCCGGGCTGCGGGACGACCCGCGCACCGGGATGGTGCTGGTCGACCCGCACCGCTGATCGGGCCGCCGGGGACGACGTCGCGGAGATCACCCCGCCCGGGCGCCGGGGTCGTGGCCGGAGCGTTCCGGCGCGGATATGCTGGGCGGCGGCCTGAGCAGCAGCAGCGGCGGACGCCGCACACGACGAGGGAGGTGCACGCACATGACCCGTAGCGAGCCTCCCAGTAGTCCGAGCCGCGACTGACGGCTCCCCCGCCCGGCACGTCCGGGCGGCCGCGACGCGCGCAGACACCGCGTCGCACCATCGCACGCCACCCGTCCGAGGCCCTGGCCCGGACCTGACGCGGGCGCTCCCTGCCGAGCCGCAGTCGCGGGACCGACGTACGTCCGCCTCGTCCCTTGCACGCCCTCGGAGTCCGCCATGTCCGTCACCCCTGCCCTCACCAGCGGCGCCCGCACGGTCCGCACCCGCCCCTTGCTCGGCGCCCTGCGCCCCCGCCGCGCCAACCCCGCCAGCGGGGCCGGCGGTCGCCTCGGGCGCGACGCCGACCGCGCCGACGCCGACCGCCTGGACCGGCGCGACCTGCCCGGCCGGTCGTCGATCGTCGAGGCCGCGCTCTACGACGCCGACGGGCGCCGGGTCGCCAGCTTCACCCGCCTCGCCGAGGTGTTCCGCGAGCTGCGCTCCCGCCCCGGCGGGATGGCGTGGATCGGCCTGGAGCGGCCCGACGAGACCGAGCTGGCCCAGCTGGCGCGCGAGTTCGACCTGCACCCGCTCGCCGTCGAGGACGCGATCGTGGCGCACCAGCGGCCCAAGATCGAGCGTTACGGCGAGACGCTGTTCGTCGTGCTGCACGCGGCCCGGTACGTCGACGCGACCGAGTCGGTCGAGTTCTCCGAGCTGCACGTGTTCGTCGGCCCCGACTTCGTCGTCACGGTGCGCCACGGGGCGTGCCCCGACCTCGCGGCCGTGCGCACCCACCTCGAGGCGCACCCCGCCATGCTCGCCCGCGGCCCGGAGTCGGTGCTGTACGCGATCGTGGACCGCGTCGTCGACGACTACGCCCCCGTGGTCGCGGGCCTGGACGCCGACATCGACGAGATCGAGTCGGAGGTGTTCGGCGGGGACGCGTCGGTGTCGCGACGCATCTACGAGCTGTCCCGCGAGGTCGTCGAGTTCCAGCGGGCCGTGCGCCCGCTGCAGCGCGTGTGCGCCTCGCTCGCCAAGGGCGCGGAGAAGTACGGCGTCACCGAGGAGATGCAGGCCTACCTGCGCGACGTCGCCGACCACCTCACCGAGGTCGCCGACCGGGTCGAGTCGTTCCGCGCCGCGCTGCGCGACATCCTCACCGTGAACGCCACCCTCGTGGCCCAGCGGCAGAACGAGGAGATGACCCATCTCACCGAGGTGAGCATCCGCCAGGGCGAGGAGGTCAAGAAGATCTCCGGCTGGGCCGCCATCCTGTTCGCCCCGACGCTGGTCGGCACCGTCTACGGGATGAACTTCGACATCATGCCGGAGACGCACTGGTCGTGGGGATACCCCGCGGCCCTCGTCGCGATGCTGGGCGTGAGCGTGGCGCTGTTCGCGGTGTTCCGCGGCAAGCGATGGATCTGACAGGCGTGCCCGGGCCCGCGTTCCGCGGCGGCTGTCGTTAGGGTCACGGGGTGACCTCGACCCCGGCGACCGTTCCCGGCACCCCGACCACCGACCACGACGGCCTCAACCCCGCGACCAGCACGCTGCTGTCCCTGGGGGCCGCCGTCCTGGTGCTGGCGGGCATGTACTGGGCGCGGGACGTCCTGGCCCCGGTCTTCCTCGCCGCGGTGATCGTCATCATCTGCCACCCGGTGCGGCGCCCGCTCGAGGCGCGCGGCTGGCCGCGCTGGCTCGCGACGACGGCCGTCATCGTCGTCGCGTACCTGATCCTCGCGGCACTGATCGCGATGCTCGTGTTCGCCGGGTTCCAGTTCGGCGGCCTGGTGCAGGACTACCTGTCCGAGCTGCAGCAGTCCGTCGACGACGTCGCGGCCCAGCTCTCCGCCCTCGGGCTCGACGCCCAGATGGCCGACGCCGCCACGTCGTTCCTCGAGCCGTCGCGCGTGCTCGCCGTGGCGGGGAGCGTGGGCAGCATCGCCCTGTCGATCGGGACGGCGCTCTTCTTCGTCCTGGCGTACGCGATCTTCATGGCCGCCGACGCCGCCCGCTACTCCACGGCGTCCCGCGTGTTCGGCGCGACCCACGGCGCGCAGATCGCCCGCGCCACCCGGTTCAGCTCCGGGGTGCGGCGCTACTTCGTGGTGAACGCGACCTTCGGCGCGGTCGTCGCCGTCGTGGACGGCTTCGCGCTCGCGCTGCTCGGCGTCCCCGCACCCGTCGTGTGGGCGATCCTCGCGTTCGTCACCAACTTCATCCCGAACATCGGCTTCGTGCTGGGCCTCATCCCGCCCGTCATCATGGCGTTCGTCGTCGGCGGCTGGCCGCTGGCACTCGCCGTCGCGGCGGTCTACTGCGTGGTCAACGTGGTGCTGCAGGTGCTGGTGCAGCCGAAGTTCGTCTCCGACGCGGTGAGCCTGAGCCTCACCCTCAGCTTCGTGTCCGTCGTCTTCTGGACGTTCGTCATCGGCCCGCTGGGCGCCATCCTCGCCATCCCGCTGACCCTCCTGGTCCGGGCGCTCGTCCTCGAGGGGGACCGCCGCACCGTCTGGCTGCGCTGGCTCTCCGGCGACGACGTGACGGCTGCCGACGAGCTCCCCGCAGCGCCGGAGCCCGCGCTCGCCGTCGCCCCTGCTGCCCCCTCGCCCGCTGCCGACACCCGCACCGACGACGCGTCCCGTCCCGCGCCGTCCCACCCCGCCGTCGACCGGGTGCGCGCCGCCCTTCGCGCTGCGGGCGCGGACGGCGAGGTGCGCTGGCTCGACGACCACGCGACGACGGCCGCCCGTGCGGCAGAGGCGCTGGGCGTGCCGGTCGGCGCGATCGCGAACTCGCTGGTCTTCACGCTCGACAGCGTGCCCGTCCTCGTCCTGACCAGCGGCGCGCACCGCGTGGACACCGACTTCCTGGGGTCGCGGCTCGGGGGCCGCCTGGCCCGCGCCGACAAGGACACCGTGCGCGAGGCCACCGGTCAGGTGATCGGTGGCGTCGCACCCGTGGGCCATCCCGCCCCCGTGCGCACGCTCGTCGACGTGGACCTGCGCGGACACGAGGTGGTGTGGGCGGCGGCCGGCCACGCCAAGACCGTGTTCCCCACCTCGTTCGACGAGCTGGTGCGCATCACGGGCGGGACGCCGACGACGGTCGTGCCGCCCGCGGAGCAGGGGTTGTAAGCACCTTCACCAGCCGCGCAGGCGGTCGGGCACCACGCGCAGCAGGACGCCGTAGTCCGCCCGGAACTCTCCCGGCGTCGTGCCGAGGCGACGGACCGGACCGGCGTACCTCGCGTCGAACGCGGCCGCCTCGTCGGCCGACAGGCCGCCGTCGTCGACGGTGGCGTGCCCGAGCAGCACGACGACGTCGTCGCCCACCTCGTCCGTGCCGAAGTGCAGCGCCACCCGCGGGGAGCGGCGCACGTTGCGCAGCTTCGCGGTGCCAGGCCGGGACAGCAGGACGATCTCGCCGACCCCCGCGCCGTCGGGGCGCCAGAGGAACCACACCGGCGTGGGCTGCGGCGTCCCCGCGGCGTCCACGGTGGTGAGCCAGACCACCTCCTCCGTGCGCAGCCGCTCCGCCGTCCGCCGACCGTGGGGCGTGGACAGGTCGACGGGCGCCGGGTTCGGGGTCGGCGCGGGTGGCGTGGGAGACGTCGTCATGGCAGCAGGGTCGCAGGTACGCCGACGCGTGCCTAGCGTGGGAGCGGGGCGACCTCCGCCCCGGCGACCCACGAAGGAGCACGACGATGGCTCACGGCGACATCACGCACATCGACATCCCCGTGGCGGACCAGGAGCGGGCCAAGGGCTTCTACTCCGGCCTGTTCGGGTGGGAGATCCAGGCACCGCCCGGCTTCGAGGACTACCCGATGTGGCGTGCCCCCAACCAGATCAGCGGCGGCGGCCTCGCGCCCCGCAGCGACGGGTTCGACCAGCCTCGCAGCTATGTCGAGGTGGACTCCATCGACGACGCCCTCGCGAAGGCGGCCGAGCTGGGCGGCACGGTGCTCATGGAGAAGTCGGAGATCAGCCCGACCAGCTGGTGGGCCGTGCTGCAGGACCCGGACGGGAACCGGATCGGCCTCTACGAGGGCACCACGGACGCCGGCTGAGCCGCCTGGCAGGTCGCCGTTCAGCCGGCGAACAGGACGCGGCCGTCGGGGTCGCCCTCGCGGCGGGGGCGTAGCGCGTCCGGCGCCGGCCAGGGCAGCTCGAACCGCTCCACGGTCGCGTCGATGGCACCGAAGTCGTCGGTCTGGACCACCACGCGGTCGGGCGTGACCTCGACGAGCCGCACCCGCAGCGGGTCGGCCCCGTCACGTTCGAGCGCCCACACCTCCGCCATCCACGCCAGGCCGGTCGCCTCGAGCGCCTCCTCGGCGGCGGTCCAGTCGAGCGGCCCGCTCACGTCCCGGCCGAGCAAGGACACCGCCACCCAGTCGTCGCCGTCGGGACGCAACCACCCCAGCGCCTCGCGGTCGTCGGGGCGACGGTGCTCGATCCAGTCGCCAGGGACGCCGGTGGGGCTCTCGAGGGCAGGCATGCGGGCACCGTAGGCGACCAGGCCCGGCCGGTGCGAGCGGAATCTCCCTAGCCGGCGTCGCCGGCAGCGCTCGCGCGACCGGCGGCGACGCCTCGCGCGTAGGCTTCGGCGCTGCCCTCCCGGAAGAGGTCGTCGGCGCTGGGCCGCACCAGGGAGCGGGCCCCAGGCCCGTCCGCGTCGGCCCCCTCCCCCGGGCGCACGTGCCGCGCGAGGCCGCGCACCACGGCCACCGGGCGGCCGTCCGCCTTGCCGCGCACCAGCTCGGAGGCGGCCGCCACCTCGTCCGCGACGGCTGTCACCGTCACCGACAGCGGCCGGCCGTGCGTGTCCACGCCGCCGCGCAGGTCGTCGACGACGTCGACCCCGGCCGCGCCGATCGCGATGTCGGTGAGACCGTCCCGCCAGGGTCGGCCCGCGGTGTCGGTGACGACCACGCCCAGCCGGTCCAGACCGAACCGTGCGCGCAGGGCGGTCCGCAGCGCACGGGCCGAGGCGTCCGGGTCCTCGGGGAGCAGCAGCACCGTCCCCTCCGGCGTGTTCGAGGCGTCGACCCCGGCAGCGGCCATGACCAGGCCCAGCCGGTTCTCCACGATGCGCAGCGGCGCCGCACCGCCGGGCCGCTCGCGTGTCGCGACCACGCGCACCGTCTCGTCGGTGATCGCCTGCTCGCGGTCGGCGGCGCGCACCACGCGTCCCTCCGCCTTGGAGACGATCTTCGACGTCACGACGACGACGTCACCCTCCACGAGGGCGTCGGCACCGGTGGCGTCCAGCAGGTCGCCGACCAGCCTGGCGAGGTCGTCCCCGGGACGGACCTCCGGCAGGCCGGGCGGGGCCCACGCGGACAGCCGCGCGGTCACCGCGCGAGCTTCGGGAGCACCTCGCGGCCGAAGACCTCGATCCACTCCTTCTGGTTGCGGCCCACGTTGTGCAGGTAGATGCGGTCGAAGCCGAGGTCCACGTACTTCTGGATGGCGGCGCGGTGCTCGTCCGGGTCGGCGCTGATCACCATGCGGCCCTCGAAGTCCTCCGGGCGCACCAGCTTCGCCATCTGCGCGAAGTCGTGCGGCGAGCGGATGTCGGCCTTCGGGAACTTCATGCCGCCGTTGGGCCACTCCGTCATGGCGTTGGCGAGCGCCTCCTCGTCCGTGGCGGCCCACGACATGTGTACCTGCAGCACCTTCGGCATGCCCTCCGGGTCCCGGCCCGACTCGCGCACACCGTCGTCGAACTTGCCGAACAGCATCTCGATCTTCTCCAGCGGCGCCCCGACGGTGATGAGACCGTCGGCGTGCTTGCCGGCGCGCTTGGCGGTGATCGGACCGGCCGTGGCCACCAGGATCTCCGGGGGCACCTCCGGCATGGTCCACAGCCGCGTGGACTCCATCTTGTAGTACTGCCCGGAGTGCTTGACGTCCTTGCCGTCGATCCCCGACGCGAACAGCTTCTTGATGATGTCGATGGCCTCGAACATGCGGTTGATCCGCTCCGGGGCCTCGGGCCAGTAGCCCGCCACGACGTGCTCGTTCAGCGCCTCGCCCGACCCCAGGCCCAGCCAGTGCCGGCCGGGGTACATCGCGGCGAGCGTCGCCGACGCCTGCGCCACCATCGCCGGGTGCCAGCGGAAGGTCGGGGCCGTGACGCCGGGGCCGAGGTCGCCGCGGGTGCGCTCGCCCAGGGCCGTGAGGACGTTCCACACGAAGGCGGCCTCGCCCTGCTGCGGCACCCAGGGCTGGAAGTGGTCGGCCGCCATGACGCCGGAGAAGCCGTGCTCCTCCGCGTAGGCCGAGTACTCGACCACGTCGGTGGGGTGGAACTGCTCGAGCATCGCGGCATAGCCGATGGTGAGACCAGAAGGCATGTCCCGACCCTATCCCCGCCCACCGACCAGGTACGTGGTACCGGCCCGATCCGGGCCGCGCGACCCGGCGGTCACGCCAGGTGCTTGGCGAAGAAGTGCTCGGCGTAGGGGTTGTCGTTGTAGCGCGCGATGCGTCGGTAGCCGGCCCGCTCGTACATCGCGACCGCCTCGGTGAGCGTCCCGTTGGTGTCGAGCCGCACCTCGTGATGGCCGAGGTCGCGGCTCACCCCCTCCAGGTGGCGCAGCAGGCGGGACCCGAGGCCAGCCCCGCGCCAGCCGGGGTGCACCCACATCCGCTTGACCTCGCCCACGCCCCCGTCCGCCCCTCGTGCTGCCGCACCGGACAGGGTGCGCACACCGCCGCAGGCCACCGGCTCGCCGTCGCTCGTGGCCACGACGAACGCGCCGGACGGCGGGGCGAGGCTCGCGGCGTCCGGGTCGGCCGCGCTCGCGGCCGGGCCCGGGTCGAACCCGCCCGGGAACCGCTCGTCGAGCTCGGCCACGTACGCCGCCACCGCCGTGCGCGCGGGGTCCGACGCCGGGTCCACGCGCTCGATAGCGACGGTCGCGGCCCGCACCAGCAGGTCCGCCTCGGTCAGCGCCGCCGCGAGCCGGGCCCGTTGGCGCGGCGTGAGAGGCGCCACGAGGTCGCGGGCACGGTCGACGGACCGGCGCTCCAGGTCGTCCCAGGCGCGCCGGCCCGCGGGCGTGAGGTCCACACGCCGCCGTCGCCGGTCGTCCGCGTCGGGCACGACCGCGACGAGGCCGTCGGACTCGAGCCGCCGCAGCAGGCGGCTGAGGTAACCGGAGTCCAGCCCGAGACGGGCGCGCAGGTCGCGCGTGGTGCCGGGCTCGGTGCCGACCTCGAACAGCAGCCGCGCCGTGCCCAGCGGCAGCCCGGTGCCCAGGAACGAGTCCTCGAGCGCACCGACCCGCTGGGTGTAGCTCCGGTTGAACCGGCGCACGACGGCCACCTGCCCGTCCACGCCGTCCGGCGCGGCGCCCCCCTGCACGTCTCCCATGTCTCTGACTCTAGTCAGAGAATCGGGGGCGGGACAGGGTCAGGCGCCTGCCCGCTCCCGCCGCCGGCGCTCCTGGAGGTCCGGGTCCGCGACCGGCGCGGCCCCGACGAGCCTGCGGGTGTACTCCTCCTGCGGCGCGCCCAGCACGCGCGCCGTCGGACCGGTCTCGACGATGCGGCCCGCCTGCATGACGGCGACCCGGTCGCTCACCCGCTCCACCACGGCCAGGTTGTGCGACACGAACAGGCACGCGAACCCGAGGCGCGACTGGAGCTCGGCGAAGACCTCGAGCACGCGGGCCTGCACCGAGACGTCGAGCGCGCTCGTCGGCTCGTCGGCCACCAGCACGGCGGGGTCGAGGGCCACCGCGCGGGCGATGGCGACACGCTGGCGCTGCCCGCCGGAGAGCTCGTGCGGGTAGCGCACGGCGTGCTCCGCGCCAAGACCCACCATGTCGAGGAGCTCCAGCACCCGGGCGCGGTTCTCCGCCTCGCTCCCGGTGCGGTGCAGCCGCAGCGGCTCGGCCACGCAGGCCCCCACCGACCAGCGCGGGTTGAGGGTCGAGGCCGGGTCCTGGAACACGATCCCCGTGCGGCGGCGCACGGCGCGCAGGTCGGCCCGTCGCGCACCGGCCAGCTCGAGGCCGTCCACCACGACCCGCCCCCGGTCGGGGACCAGCAGCCCGGAGACCACCTGGCCCAGCGTGGACTTGCCCGAGCCCGACTCCCCCACCAGGCCGAGGACCTCGCCCGCGGCGATCCGCAGGCTCACGCCGTCCGCCGCGCGCACGGGGGCACGGCGGCGGCCGCCGGGGTACACGACGTCGACGTCCTCGAGCACGACGACGTCCGCCGTCGCACCGTGCGCGGGCGTCGTGGGTGTCGCAGGCGTCGCGGCCGCACGGACCGTGGCGGGCTCCTGCGCGAGCCGCCCCAGGTGCGGGACGGCGTCGAGCAGGGTCCGGGTGTACTCCTGGCGGGGCGCGGCGAACAGCTCGCGCACCGGCGCCTGCTCGACCACCCGCCCGTCGCGCATCACCACGACGTCGTCCGCGAGGTCCGCGACCACGCCCATGTCGTGGGTGATGAGCAGCACCGCCGTCCCGCGGGTGTCGCGCAGCCGCCGCAGCAGGTCGAGGATGTCGGCCTGCACCGTGACGTCGAGCGCCGTGGTCGGCTCGTCCGCGACGATCGCGACCGGGTCCTGCGAGAGCGCCATCGCGATGAGGGCGCGCTGCAGCTGCCCGCCCGACAGCTGGTGCGGGTAGGACCGCGCGATCCGCTCCGGCTCGGACAGGCCGGCCTCCCGCAGGAGCCCCAGCACGCGTTCGCGCGCGGCAGCGTGGGGCACGCGGGCGTGCGCCCCCACGGCCTCCGCCACCTGGTCGCCGACCGTGAGCACGGGGTTCCAGGCGCTCATCGGCTCCTGCGAGACCAGGGAGAACACGGCACCGCGCACCGCCCGGAACTCCTCCGGGCTCGCGCCGACCAGCTCGGCGCCGGCGTACCGGATGCTGCCCGTCACGGTGGCGCTCGACGGCAGGAGACCGAGCACCGCCATCGCGGAGACCGACTTCCCGGAACCGGACTCCCCCACCAGCGCCGTCACCTGACCGGGGTGCAGGGCCCAGGACGACCCGTCGACCGCGGCGGCGCCGGCGTCCTCGAACACGACGGACAGCCCCTCCACCTGCAGGAGGGGCTGCCCGTCGCGCGTGTCGGTGCTCACTGGGCCAGCGAGACCTTGAGGTAGTTCGGGTAGGCCGGGAAGTCCGGGATCTCGAAGTTCTGCACCTTGGAACCGTGCAGGAAGGAGTTCTTCGTGTAGATCAGCGGGACCACCGGGGCGTCCTCGAGGATCGCCTTGTCGGCCTGGGCCCAGATGCCGGCCGCGGCGTCGGCGTCGGTCTCCGCGGTGGCCTGCTCGATCAGCGCGTCCACGTCCTCGTTCGAGTAGCGCGACAGGTTGTACCCGCCGTTGCCGATCTGGGACGTGGCGAACAGCGGCTGGATGTTGCCGTTCGCGCTGGGGAAGTCCGGCTGCCACGACGAGAGCGTCAGGTCGTAGCCCGACCCGTCGCCCTGGGTGACCGTCTGGGTCCACACCTCCGACGCCTGCGGCACGATCTTCACCGTGAGCCCGGCCTTCTCCAGGCCCTGCTGGACCGCCTGCGCCTGGGCCCGCGAGGTCGGGTCGTCCTGGACGACGAGTCGCAGGGTGCGGTCCTTCCAGCCGGCGTCCGCCAGCAGGCCCTTGGCCTTGTCCGCGTCGCCGGAGGGGTCCGCCGGGTACAGGTCGAAGTCCTCGCGGCCCGGGATCCCCGGGGTGATCAGCGTGGTGGCGATGTCCCCGGCGATCGCACCACCGGAGGCCACGAGGAACGCCTGCTTGTCGACGGCGTACTCGATCGCCTCGCGCACCTTCGCGTCGTCCAGGCCGTCCGCCTGGGTGTTGATCGCGAGGTACGCCAGCGCGCCCGGGCCCGAGGTGACGAGGCGCTCCTTGGCGGCGGCGTCGTTCTGGACCTGGGCGAGCTGAGCGGCGGGGACGAAGGTCGCGCCGAACGCGTCCTGGTCGTCGCCGGCGTCGGCGATGAGGCGCTGCGCCACGACGGTCTCGTCCTGGCCCAGCTCGAACACGATCGAGTCGGGGCCGGCGGTCCGGACGTCGTCCGTCGCCGCGTCCCAGCTCTTGTTGCGCTCGAGGGTGACCGAGGTCCCCTCCTTCGTCTCGGCGACCGTGTACGGGCCGGTCGCGACCGGCTTCGTGGCGTACGTCGAGACGTCGTCCTTCGCCTCGGGCACCGCCCCGAAGGCCGGCATCGACACGATCCACGGCCAGTCGCCGTAGGCGCTGTCCAGGTGGAAGACGATCGTCTTCTCGTCGGGCGTCTCGATCGAGTCGAGCTCCTTGCCGTCGTACGGCCCGGTGTAGTCGTCGCCGCCCACCAGCAGGCTCTTGTGGTAGCTCAGGCCACCCGACAGCTCCGGGGCGAACGAGCGCTCCACCGAGTACTTGACGTCCTGGGCGGTGATCGGCGTGCCGTCCTCGAACGTCACGCCGTCCTTCAGCGTGAAGGTCCAGGTCTTGCCGTCGTCGGAGGCGGTGCCGGTGTCCGTGGCGAGGTCGGGCACCACCTCGGTGCTGCCGTCGGGGTTGGTCTGCCACGCCGTGAGGCGGCGCTCGACGAGCCCGAGCGTGGTGATGGCGAGGTTCTGGCTGGTCGCCGGGTCCCAGTTCACGGAGGGCGCCGACGTGAGGATGTGCAGCGTGCCGCCCTTCTGGACGGCGGTCGGGCTGCCGGTCGTGCTGTCGTCCTGCTCGTTCGCGCCGCACGCGGTGAGCACGAGCGCGAGCGCGGCGACGGCGGAGACGGCGCCGACGGTGCGTCGGCGGGCGAGGTTGCGGGTCATGGTCTCTCAGGGCCTCTCGGGGAGTTCGTCAGGGTCGGGGCGGCGCGACGCGGGGACATCGCCCGGCGTACGGCCGGGCGCTCATGCGCGCACCCGCGGGTCCATGACGCCGTACACGACGTCGACGAGCAGGTTCGCGACCACGATGAGGGCCGCGGAGAAGAACGTGACGCCCACCAGCAGCGGGACGTCCGTGTTGCCGACCGCGTCGAGCAGCAGCGCGCCCAGCCCCGCCATCGAGAACACCTTCTCGGTGATGACGGTGCCGCCGAGCAGCACGCCGAGGTCCAGGCCGAACAGCGTGACGACGGGCACCAGCACGTTGCGCAGCGCGTGCCGGGTCACGACGCGTCGTTCGGTGATCCCCTTGGCGCGCGCCGTGCGGACGTACTCCGACCCGAGCGCGTCGAGCATCTGGGCACGGGTGAGCCGGGCGTAGATCGCGGCCGAGAGGAACGCGAGCACGCACCACGGGAGCACCAGGTGCCAGGCCCAGTCCACGGGGCTGGTCGTGAACGGCACGTACCCGTTCACCGGCACCATGTCGAGCGTGAAGCCGAACAGGAGGATGCCGAGCAGCCCGACGAGGTAGCTGGGGGCCGAGACACCCGTGATCGCGGTGATCATGATGGCGCGGTCGACCGCCGTGCCACGGCGCACCGCGGCCACGACTCCCCCCGCCACCCCGGCGAGCAGCCACAGGACGGCCGCCCCGATCGCGATCGAGAAGGTGACCGGCAGCCGGCCGACGATGAGGTCGGTGACCGGCTGGCGCAGCACGAAGGAGTAGCCGAGGCACGGCGCCGGGCACGAGATCTGCGCGCCGGCCGAGCCGAACGTGCGGCCGGTGAAGATGCCCGTGACGAAGTTCCACCACTGCACGACGAAGTTCTGGTCCAGCCCCATGAACGCGCGTGCCGTCTCGAGCCGCTCCGGGGTGCACGGCCGCCCGCAGGCGAGCTGTGCTGGGTCGGCCGGCAGCAGGACGAAGACGGCATAGGTCAGCAGGGACACCGCGAGCAGCACGAAGACCATGCTCCCGACGCGGGTGCCGAGGAACCGCAGGGCGTTCACTTGCGGCCTCCGGAGCGCGGGTCGAGGGCGTCGCGCAGGCCGTCGCCGAACGCGTTGAACGCGAGCGTGATGCCGAACAGCGCGAGGCCGGGGAAGAGCAGGTAGATCGGGTCGGAGCTGATCCAGGTGACGGCTTCGCCGATGGAGCGGCCCCACGACGGCGTCGGAGGCGGGACGCCGACGCCCAGGAAGGACAGCGCGGCCTCGGCGCCGATGGCGCCCGGGATGCTGATGGTCGCGAAGACGACGACGGTCGCGGCGAGGTTCGGCAGCACCTGGCGGAACAGGACGTGCCCGTGGCCGGCGCCGAGCGCCTGGGAGGCCCGCACGAAACCGCGGGTGCGCAGCCCGAGGGCCTGTCCCCGCACGACGCGCGCCACGGACGACCAGCTGAAGAACCCGATGACGAGCACCAGCAGGAGGATCCGCGGGAAGGACTGCGGGGCGACGGCGCCGACGGCGATCATGAAGATCAGCGCGGGCAGGCCGAGCATCACGTCGACGCCGCGGCTGATCACCCAGTCGACCCAGCCGCCGAGGTAGCCGGCCAGGAGCCCGAGGACGGTGCCGATGAGCATGGAGATGACCGTGGCGCCGATGCCGACGAGCAACGAGGTGCGCGAGCCCATGAGCACGATCGCGAACAGGTCGCGCCCGGTGAGCGGCTCGACGCCGAACCAGTGCTCGGCACTGATGCCGCCGCCCCAGCCGGCTGGGGCGCCCGTCTCGTCGAGGGCGGCCAGGTCGTAGGTGTAGGGGTCGACGCCGAGCAGGTGGGTGATGAGCGGCGCGAGCAGGGCGAGCAGCACGTACAGGACCACGACCGCCGCGCCGGCGACGGCGAACCGGTCCCGGGCGAAGCGGCGCCAGAACGTGCGGCGCCCGGCAGCGGGCGCGGGCTGACCCTCGGGCACGACCAGCTCGTCGGCGTGGTCGAGCGTCATGGGTGCTCCTCGGGTGTCAGGCGGGCAGGGCGAAGCGGCGGCTGCTGCACCGACAACACATCGCCTGCATCTCGTCCTCCCGGGACGTCGAGCCGGTGCCGCGGGGGGCGACCGGACGATTCGAGGTGGCGCCCGTGGGGCACCGGCCGTCACGATACGACTGTTCCGGGGCCCGTCAGGACACCCGTCCACACTATGACACAGCCATCCATCACGTGAGATCTCGGTGCGCCGAGCGCCGCCGCAGATCTGGGAGAATGAGCGACCATGAGCGACTTCCCGACCCACGAGGCGCCGACCGCGCCCGCGCAGACCCCCGCAGCGACCCCGACCGCCGGCAACCGTGTTGCTCAGGTCGCCGGCGACGTCGTGCGCGCGGTGGTCCGGGAGGTACCCGACAAGGTCAGCCTGGACGGCCTGGAGCAGCGGTTCGACGAGCGCTGGTCGGCCGAGGGCACCTACGCCTTCGACCGGACCGCCACGCGCGAGCAGGTGTACTCCATCGACACCCCGCCGCCCACGGTCTCCGGGTCGCTGCACGTGGGCCACGTGTTCAGCTACACGCACACCGACACCGTCGCGCGCTTCTGGCGCATGCGCGGCAAGAAGGTCTTCTACCCGATGGGCTGGGACGACAACGGCCTGCCCACCGAGCGCCGCGTGCAGAACTACTTCGGCGTGCGCTGCGACCCCTCGCTCCCCTACGTCGAGGGCTTCGAGCCCCCGCACCAGGGCACCGACGGCAAGAACGTCAAGCCCGGTGACCAGGTGCCGGTCAGCCGGCGCAACTTCATCGAGCTGTGCGAGCGGCTCACCGCCGACGACGAGCGCCAGTTCGAGGAGCTGTGGCGCCGCCTCGGGCTCTCGGTCGACTGGGCCCAGAACTACCAGACGATCGACGCCACCTCCCGCGCCGCGTCCCAGCGCGCCTTCCTGCGCAACCTCGCACGCGGCGAGGCCTACCAGGCGGAGGCCCCCGGGCTGTGGGACGTGACGTTCCAGACCGCGGTGGCGCAGGCCGAGCTCGAGGCGCGCGAGTACCCGGGCTTCTACCACCGGGTCGCCTTCCACCGTCCCGACGGCGAGCCGATCCACATCGAGACCACCCGACCGGAGCTCATCCCCGCCGTGGTGGCGCTCATCGCCCACCCCGACGACGAGCGGTACCAGGGTCTCTTCGGCACCACCGTCACCTCCCCCCTCTTCGGCGTCGAGGTGCCGGTGCTGGCGCACCCGGCTGCCGCCATGGACAAGGGCGCCGGCATCGCCATGTGCTGCACCTTCGGCGACCTCACCGACGTCCAGTGGTGGCGCGAGCTGCAGCTGGCGACGCGCTCCGTCATCCAGCGCGACGGCCGCCTGTCCCGCGAGACCCCGGCCTGGATCGTCGGCGGCCCCGGCGAGACCCTGTACGCCGAGGAGCTCGCCGGCAAGACGGCCTTCTCCGCCCGCACCGCCGTCGTCGACGCGCTGCGCGCCTCGGGTGACCTCGACGGCGAGCCCACCGCCACGCAGCGCATGACGAACTTCTACGAGAAGGGCGACAAGCCCCTCGAGATCGTCACCTCGCGCCAGTGGTACATCCGCAACGGCGGCCGCGACTGGGAGGCCCGGGACCTCAAGGCCGAGCTGCTGACGCGCGGCAAGGAGCTGGAGTTCCACCCCGACTTCATGCGCGTGCGGTACGAGAACTGGGTGAACGGCCTGAACGGCGACTGGCTCATCTCCCGCCAGCGCTTCTTCGGCGTGGCCGTGCCGCTCTGGTACCCGGTGACCGACGCGGGCGAGGTCGACCACGACCACCCGATCGTGCCCACGGAGGCCGAGCTGCCCGTCGACCCGACGTCGCAGGCCCCCGCCGGCTACGACGAGTCCCAGCGCGGAACGCCCGGCGGCTTCGTCGGCGACGCCGACGTCATGGACACCTGGGCCACGTCGTCCCTGTCCCCGCTGATCGTGTCCGGGTGGGAGCGCGACGCCGACCTGTTCGAGCGCGTCTACCCGATGGACCTGCGCCCGCAGGGCCAGGACATCATCCGCACCTGGCTGTTCTCCTCGGTGGTGCGCTCCCACCTCGAGTGCGGCGTGCTGCCCTGGAAGCACGCGGCGATCAGCGGCTGGATCCTCGACCCGGACCGCAAGAAGATGTCGAAGTCGAAGGGCAACGTCGTCACGCCGATGGGCCTCCTCGAGGAGCACGGCGCCGACGCGGTCCGCTACTGGGCCGCCGCCGCGCGTCTCGGCACGGACGCCGCGTTCGAGGTCGGCCAGATGAAGATCGGGCGCCGCCTCGCGATCAAGGTGCTCAACGCCTCCAAGTTCGCGCTGACCTTCGGCGTCGACCCCGAGACCGGCGCCGGCGAGATCCTCCTCGACCCGGCGCGCGTCACGGTGCCCCTCGACCGCGCGATGCTCGCGGGCCTCGCGGGGGTCGTGGAGCAGGCGACGGCCGCGTTCGAGGCCTACGACCACACGCGCGCGCTCGAGGTCACCGAGACGTTCTTCTGGACCTTCTGCGACGACTACCTCGAGCTGGTCAAGGACCGTGCGTACGGGGCGGGCGCCGCGGCCACCGAGGTCACCGCCGAGACGGAGTCGGCCCGCACGGCTCTCGCCCTCGCGGTCGACACGCTGCTGCGGCTCCTGGCGCCGTTCCTGCCGTTCGCCACGGAGGAGGTCTGGTCGTGGTGGCGCTCGGGCTCGGTGCACCACGCCGCGTGGCCCGTCGCCGCGCCGCTGCGCGCCGCCGCGGGCGACGGCGACCCGGTGCAGCTCACGGCGGCCGGGCACGCCCTCGCGGCGCTGCGCAAGATCAAGTCGGAGGCCAAGGTCTCCATGCGCACGCCGATCCTCTCGGCGGCCATGGCGGTGCCGGCGCCGCTGCTCGACGGCGTCCGCTCCGCGATCGACGACGTCCGCGGTGCCGGACGAGCGACCGGCACCCTGGAGGTCGTCGAGGCGGCCGAGGGCCAGGGCAACCCCGACGTCCAGGGCGGCATCGTGGTGACGGCCTCCGAGCTCGGCGAGCCCCCGGCCCGCAAGCCGAAGGCCTGACCGACGCCGAGGTAGTTCGACCAGGGCCGAGGTAGTTCAACAAGAGCCGAGGTAGTTCGTGCGGGCCGCAGGATGGCGG